>CAZBOQ010000027.1:0-10544 GCA_964493555.1 uncultured Gammaproteobacteria bacterium
ACCAAACCAAGACAATTCCCGCACCCCCTCTCGAGGCGGCAGGGACAACAACGTTTGATGGAGCAATGCAGGTCAAACCATGACCATCAACGGATGCGTGGCCCATCTGTCGTCTCCTCGCGCTACGTCTTGGCATCAGCCGTTTGGTCCTGGCCGGAGGACAAGGCGATCCCTTGTCCTTCGGTCCAGGGCATCTTTTTGCAAGTGCGCCTGAGCAGGTGATTGACGAGTCGCCGCACTCGAAAAGACAAATCCGATGGCTGCACCGGCGCCGCCAGGACGATACCACCGAGATCGAATACAAAGTTAGAGACAAAGTCCTCTACCCGGCAAACCATGCGGCAGCCGGGAACAACAAATCACAACGCCATACCGTCATTGCCGGCTGTGATGCGGCAACGACATTTTCTCTTTAACTCGTCATACTTCACCACCGTTACAGAGGTGAAGAAGTATGTACTACAGTACACGCTCCCTCAGCAGCTACTGCTCAGTCAACTTTCTTAACGAACTTCAGTGTCATGCGATCACTTTCGCCGATGGCAAGATACTTGTCTCGATCGACATCACCTAGAGCCAAAACTGGGGGCAAAGTCCACACGCCTTTCTCATGACCCTTATTATCCTTGGGGTTTGCATTGATCTCTGAACTGCCAGCCAATTCGAAGCCAACCGAGTTCGCCAGCTCGACAATATACTGCTCCGGCACATAACCTTTCTTCGCAGCCGCCTTCGCATCCCAATCCGCTGGAGCTCGATGCTGAACGACACCCAATACCCCGCCCACCTTCAACACATCGTGCATCGCCTCGAATACCTCCCGCTCTACACCTGCGCGGATCCAATTATGCGTCTGTCGAAACGTCATCACCATGTCGACCGACCCAGACGCGCCAAGAACTACTTTCTCAGGCGGCTGAAAAACCACCTGACCCACCTTGTCGTACACCTCCGGCTGGTCGGCAAACCGCGCCATCAGCCTTTTGTGACCTCTAGCGCGATAGGCGACCGCATTGTTGGCGCCCGCCACGGCAACGATTAACTTGCCCTGCCCACGCATGACCGGCGCTAAGATCTCGGTATACCAGCCACCACCGCCGGGGCGCATTTCGATCGCGGTCATGGCCGGTTGCAGACCGAAAAACTCCAGTGTCTGCTTCGGATTACGATATTGATCCCGAGCGATTTTTGCTGGCTCGCGATGCGAGCCACTAGCCGCAGCATCTATTAAATCGCCGACCTCCCCAGCGCCGGCAGTTAACGTCAATGTAGTCAAAAACACCACAACGACAACCGTTGAGCTTCTCATAGACTTATTCCTTTAATCTGAACCTGTTATTTCTGGATTTCACCGGTTGTCTTTCCGGCCTCAGCTATTAAACACACAGGGTGGTTGCTAGTTCCGCGCTCACTATATAATACGACGCTCCATTCCACGAACCGACAATCCGATCGACCGACAAAAAATGAATTTCGAACAAGCCCGGTCTAACATGGTAGAGCAGCAGATCCGCCCATGGGAGGTACTTGATCATCAAGTACTGGACTTGGTCGGTCGCCTACCACGTGAAGATTTCGTCCCCGATCAATATCGAGAACTTGCTTTCACAGATATGCGTATACCGTTGATGCATAATCAGTTTATGATGTCGCCTAAATTCGAAGCTCGGGCTCTACAAGCACTATCCGTGCTGCCTAGCGACTCGGTACTGGAAATTGGCACCGGCAGCGGGTACTTCACTATTTTACTTGCAAGTCTCGCCGCTAAAGTCTGCAGCATCGATATATTCGATGACTTCACGGCCGTGGCAACGACCAAACTCGGTAAGCACGGCTTTAATAACGTGCATCTAGAAAGCGGCGACGCGGCCGAGGGCTGGAAAGTGCAAGCGCCCTACGATGTTATCGCTGTGACTGGTGGGTTGGCCACTCTGCCGCGTGAGTTGCAGCAACAGCTCCGGATCGACGGCCGTTTATTTGTGGTAACTGGAAAACCACCGAGCATGAATGCCTGCTTGATCACTCGCACAAGCGAATCGGAATGGCAAAACGAAACGCTGTTCGAAACTGAGCTGCCATACCTGGTGGGCGCCCAACCAAAACCAGTCTTTGCGTTATAAATCTCGTGCAACTCATTCACGCCGCCGAGCTCAAATCAAAGTTGGACGCTGGAGAGAGCGTCACCGTTCTCGATGTTCGTGAATCTTGGGAGTACGAACTTTGCCATATAGAAGGTTCCACCCACATTCCCATGGGCCAAATTCCCAACACTGCACTCGGTCTTGACAAAAATGCCGAAATCGTCGTGCTTTGCCATCATGGCGCCCGCAGCCGACAGGTCGCAACCTTCCTGGAACAAACGGGATTTCATGATATCGCCAACCTCGAAGGTGGGATCGACGCGTGGTCGCGGGAAGTCGATCCTGCCATCGCTCAATACTGAACGCGCTGAGATGTTAAAAGGAAAACATTGGGTTCCATTACTTCTGTCGTTCATCTTGTTCGTCCCGGGAACGCAGGCAAAGCAAGATTTAGTGGAAATCTATCGGCTGGCGGAAGCCAAGGATCCACAATTTCGCAGTGTTCAAGCCTCCTACCGCGCTACTATGGAGCGTCTACCGCAAGCAACAGGGAACCTGTGGTTACCGCGGGTGAACTTCGGCCTAAATGCAGAGACCAATGCGCAACAAATCAGCGGTCAAGGGTTCGGTTCCGGTACACCGCGTTTCAATTCCTACAGCTGGAGTCTAAACGTCACTCAACCTGTTTTTCATTGGGATCGTGTGGTCGAGTTACGCCAGGCCGGTTCACGCATCCGTCAAGCCGAATTCGATGTAAACAAGGCTCTGCAGGAATTGATGATGCGAGTTTCGAAAAGCTACTTCGACATGCTTGCCTCGATCGACAATCTCGAATTTGCTGTGGCGGAGAAAGACGCACTTGTTAAGCAACTCGAGCAAACCAAACAGCGTTTCGAAGTCGGGCTCATCGCCATCACCGACGTCCAAGAAGCACAGGCCGGTTACGACCTCGCAGTAGCAGAGGAGATCCGTTCGCAGAATTTACTAGATAACACTATCGAAGCCTTGCGCGAGATCACCGGAGATTACCATCGCAACCTAGCGCTACTCGGGACCGAGATGCCACTGGTGAGCCCAGAGCCGGCGGATATCGAACAATGGACCCAGTTAGCGCTTCGCCAAAATATGGCACTTGCCAGCGCAATCGCCAAAACACAAACTGCCGCCGAAGAAATTACCCGACAAACCGCCAGCGGGCACCTACCAACCGTCGACATCGTCGGTAGTCATGCATTCGCGCTCGCGGGCGGACGCTTTGGTTCAACCGAAATTGATGCCAGCCAGATCGGCTTTCAGGTAAACGTTCCGCTCTATGAAGGCGGGCAAGCAGTATCACGTACCCGTGAAGCGCGGGAGCGATACAACGAATCGCTAGAACAACTGGAGCTCAATCGTCGTGCTGCGGTGCGCGAAACGCGCGACGCTTACCTTGGCGTCATTTCTGGTATCAGCCGCGTCAAAGCGTTAAACCAAGCGGTAGTATCGACACAAACGGCAGTAGAAGCCACCGAGGCCGGATTCGAAGTCGGCACACGTACCAGCGTCGATGTCGTTACCGCTAAGCGAGAGCTGTTTCGAGCAAAACGCGATTACGCCCGCGCGCGCTACGATTACATCCTCGATATTCTGCGACTGAAACAGGCCGCGGGTTCGCTGGCGGCGAATGACCTGCTTCAGGTCAATGCCTGGCTGGAGGATAAATAAACTGCCTCAGAGCGCCCTTTCGAGCGTGAATGTCGAGAAGCCACTCATTCGCGCCCCAAAGGGCACTCCTACGAGTGAAGGCGTTGGCACAATTCCGACAGATATGGTGTGAGCAAACCCATCACCTTATCGACCGCGCCACGATTGGCCTCGACGAAACGCTGTCCTTTTACTCCGACCTTAGCACGCTCCTCGCCATCAACAAGCAGACCGGACCATGCCGCAACCAACTCATCAGCGTCATGCACGACCCGTAGCGCTCCTGCGGCCGTCAACTGCGCTGAGATCTCGGCGAAATTGTCTACATAAGGTCCCGTCAATACTGGGACCCCCATGCTAGCCGGTTCTAACACGTTGTGACCACCGTGTTCGACCAGACTCCCACCAACAAAAGCAACATCGGCCGCACCGTAAAACTTGAGGAGTTCACCGATAGTATCGACCAAATACACCGCAGTGTGTTCATCACACGCTATCTCTGAACTACGAATGACACTGGGAAACCCACACGTTCGACAGAGTTCCGCGATCTTATCCACCCGTCCTGGGTGGCGTGGAACCAGGACCAATAAACTGCGCGGTTCGCGCGCGCGGAGTTGGGTAAACGCCTGCAACAAAATGGGCTCTTCACCCTCATGCGTACTGGCACCGAGTAAGATCCAGTTGTCGCTTATCTCGCGCCGCAAGGTTTGTGCGTCCTCTCGTACCTCGTCGGGTACTCCAACATCGAACTTGGTGTTCCCGGTGACTACAATCCGCCCAGCATCAACCCCTAACTTGCCAAAACGTGCGGCGTCGACGTCGCTCTGCACAGCAAGAAAAACAAATTGGCGAAGCGCGAAACGCACAACACCAATCACGCGCTGATAGCCAACGAAAGATCGTTCAGATAACCGGCCATTAGCCAGCACAACCGGGATCTTACGTGCCGCACAAGCGTGTATCAGGTTCGGCCACAACTCGGTTTCCATCAATACCAACAACCCAGGCCGGATTCGACCGAGAAAACGCGCTACCGAATCGGGAAGATCGAAAGGTAGATAGCTATGGGTTACTTTTTCACCAAAACCGGTCCGCAGCATCTCCACACCAGTCGGGGTACTAGTGGTAACCAACACGTGCAGATCCGAATAATCTGACTGCAGCCTTTCGATAATCGGCCGCGCGGCTTGAACCTCGCCGACCGACACGGCATGTATCCAAACCAGCGGTCCCTCGCTTCGTCGGTGCGCAACGAATCCAAAACGCTGGCCGACACTTTGCCAGTAACTTCGATTCCAATAGCCAAGATAAGCAAGCCGCGCGAGTGCCAGCGGCGCGGACAAATAAAGACCTAACGAATAAAGATGACGAACCAGATTGAACAAAGTACTAGCCGGCGCCCGCCAGCCACTCGAGGTAACGCGGGATGCCCTCTTCAATCCCGCGGAAACCTCCACAAAATCCGATGTTGCGCAAAGCGTCCAGATTGGCCTGAGTGTAACTTTGGTAGGCTCCCCTCAAGTTCGCGGGAAAACCAATGTATTCTATCTTTCCACGCTGATACCAATTGATCACTGCTTGCGCAACATCGTTGAAACTCGCGGCTTTGCCGGTGCCTATGTTGAAGATTCCGGAACGTTCTGTGTGCCGCATGAACCAAATCGTCGCCGCGACAACATCATCGACATATACAAAGTCGCGCCGCTGCTCGCCGTCTCCATAACCATCACATCCTTCGAATAGTCGCACCCTATTCTCCGATTCTAGCTGCCGCGCAAAATGGTAAGCGACGCTGGCCATCCCGTCTTTGTGAGCTTCGCGCGGGCCGTACACGTTAAAGTACCGCAACCCCACCAATTGCGTGTCGCACCTGTCGATTACCCGACGAACGTAACAGTCAAAAAGATACTTTGAGTAGCCATAGACGTTCACCGGCGCCTCGCACGCCGACGCCTCAACAAATCTGCTGCCCTGTCCATAAACGGCAGCGCTGGAGGCGTACACCAAGGGAACGTGATTTCTCAGACAATAGCGTAATACAGATTTTGAATAGGCGTAATTAGCCTTTAGCATGTACTCGCCGTCCCGCACGGTCGTATCTGAACAAGCACCAAGGTGGAAAACGTGCCGCGGTGGTTCAATAGCATTTGAATCGAGCTTTTCGCGAAAATCCGTCAAGCCGAAATAGTCCGCGATCGGGCAGCCGCTAAGATTTTTGCGATCGGCGTTCTCCTCGTCGACCACGATGACCTCCTCACCGTGCGCACACAGCGCGTGAACCAGATTACTACCGATAAATCCAGCTCCACCAGTAACGATGATCACGTCCGACCGATCACCCTTAAATGATTACGAAACACGGTTTTGTTCAATCGCCCCATCAACCATTCCGGCGATGATAGCCGAGGTCGACCAGCCATCGCGGTAAGCCAGTACCTTCACCTCGCCGCCAGCGCGTTGCACGCTGTCGGCGCCAGCAATCTGCTCCAGTCGATAGTCGCCGCCTTTCACCAAGACATCGGGGGCAACAGCGGCGATAAGCTGTTCCGGGGAATCTTCGGAAAACGCCACAACCCAATCGACAGCTGTCAGCGCGGCCAACACCCGAGCTCGCCCGGCAAGCGGTGTTATTGGGCGTCGATTGCCTTTCAATCGTCTTACAGACGCATCATCATTGATCGCGACGATCAACCTATCACCGAGCTGCCTGGCTTCTTCTAAATAAGCCACATGTCCGGAATGCAGCAGATCGAAACATCCATTAGTCATCACCAAATGCTCTCCGCACGTACGTGCCTTACGCACGGCCTCAAGTAACTGCTCCCTATCCATAAGTGCCACGCTACCCTCTCCACCTCCTGTCCATACCGACTCCAATTCACTGCGCTCAACAGCGACCGCACCGAGTTTGGCTACGCTCAACCCGGCCGCCGTGTTGGAAAGCTCGATCGCCGTGACACTGTCATAGCCGGCAGCCAAGGCGCTCGCGAGCGTTGCGCAAACAGTGTCTCCAGCACCGGTAACGTCATATACCTCGTGCGCTCTTGCAGCCAGATGTACGGCATCATGCCCAGCGCGCAACAGGCTCATACCGCGTTCACCACGGGTTATCAGTACCGCTCCCAACTGACAATCACTAACAAGCTTAACGGCTTTCCTTTCAAGAGTTCTTTCGTCCGGGCATTCACCCATCACCGCTTCAAACTCTTTTATATTTGGCGTGAGAATGTCTGCGCCTAGGTACCGAGAGAAGTCCAAGCCTTTCGGGTCGACTACTATTGGCTTTCCAGCCGCTTTCGCCAGCGCGATGAATTCTGAAGGCTCACGCAAAGTCCCCTTACCATAGTCGGACAGCACGCTCACTCCGGTCGCATCCAGCAAAACCCGATAAGACTCGAGTAAACTTGGCTCGGCCGCTGGAACTTCATTCTCAAAATCAAGTCTGATAAGTTGTTGGTTTTGACTGAGAACACGTAACTTTACGATGGTGTCTACTCCCTCGGCCTTCTCGACGACAAGTTCGACACCGAGCGCCTGCAGCGAACGCAGCAAACTATCCGCGGCAGCATCTTGACCCACGGCACCCAGCAGGGTTGCTTTGGCGCCGAGGCTGGCAATATTGGCTGCTACGTTACCCGCCCCTCCGGGGCGTTCGACGCAGTCCGCAATTTTGACGATCGGTACCGGGGCCTCCGGCGAGAGTCGTTTGCTGGCACCATGCCAATAACGGTCCAGCATCACATCACCGGCAACAAGAACGCGGGCGTCCGCAAACGATTTGATTACCATTATTGAAGATTGCCGTTCACGATGATTTATTCCAAACCTTACGACGCGCCTATCGCAAGAGCTTTAAGCCGATACGACCGAGGTGTACCGTCCACGTTGGCATGGTATTTTAGCATAATGCCGTTCTACCTTACCGCCATTCGACGATTGAAATTTTCGGCGCTCGTGCTACTTGTACCTATTTGTGCCGTCGTTATTCCTACGTACGCAGCGCTACCGAAGGCTTTTTCAGCAACCTATTCAATACATGCAAAGGGCGCCAGAGTTGCGGAAATGCGGCGCCAACTCACACCTCAAGCCGACGGTCAGTTGCTATTCGAATCGAAAACGCGCACCACGGGCTTGATATCGCTGTTCAAACGCATCCGTGTTGTAGAACAGAGCCGTGCCTCAGTCCATGAAGGGTCTTTGCGACCGCTCCACTATTATTATCATCGGCAAAGTGGTGACAACAAAACAGTCGTGACCGTTGAGTTTGACTGGGAAAAAGGCAGAATTGCCAACACCGCAAGCGACCACACCTGGCATCTTGGTACGATCCCTGGGATCCTCGATAAGATGCTTTATCACGTCATGCTGATGCACGATCTGGCTTCCGGTGCGCGGGATATCGAGTACCAGATTGCAGACGGCGGAAAGATAAAACGCTACCGCTTCGAAGTTCTGGCAGAAGAAACTCTTGACACCCGCCTCGGGGAACTGGAAACACTCAAACTTCGCCATGTACGCAGCGACAGCAAACGGGAACAAACTTTCTGGTGTGCGCCGGCGCTACATTTCTTGCCGGTACGAGTAGAATCTCAGGAAAAAGACGGTTCTATCACAACCGCCAATATTCGCGAGTTCTCCGGTTGGGAATCTTTAGAGGTTGGAAAAGCGCTCAAGATCGGCACGGAACACCTATAGAAGCAACCAATGGACCATAAAATACGAGGCAGTGATAGAAGCAGCCCAAAGCTGCTCCTAAGACTACTTCAACATGTTGATCAATTCTTTCGCCGGGACGTAGCCGCCAACCTCGGTACCATCGTCAAGGACCAGCGCGGGCGTACCGCCGATTCCCATCTGCCGCCCCATCTCATAATGCTCCTCCACAGGGTTCTTGCATTTTGCTTTCTTAATCTGTTTTCCGGCCTTCGCGTCTGTTAGGGCCTTTTTCTGATTGTCGTTACACCACACCGAAACGGCTTTGTTGTAAGAGCCCGAACCTATTCCCGCACGAGGAAACGCAAGATAACGAACACCGATCTTCGCATTGTTCAATTGCTCTATCTCCTTGTGCATGCGCCTGCAGTAGGTACAGTCAAGATCCGTAAAGACATAGACCATGCGCCGTGGGTTGTTTGGTGCAAACTCGATCATGCTTTTTGCGCCTAGCGTGTCTAACGCCGCTAAACGCGCCACGGCCCGCCGCTCTTTGCTAAGGTTACGACTCTCTTTCAAATCCATAAGACTGCCACTGAAGATATAACGACCATCCTCGGTCATGTAGACGATTTGAGGTCCCAGCGCTACTTCGTAAATGCCCCGAATCGGCGATTCACGGATCTCGGTTATTTGTGCATCCGGAATTACCCGCCGCAAACTGAGCTCCAATTGTTGAACTAACTCTTCAGCCGCGCCTGCGGATATCGATAGGCCGCTGATAAGCAAAGCAGCCAGAAAAACAGATTTCATTGACCTACTCCTTGAAAACGCTCTTACGGGAGGGTTGCCTATCAGACCGAAGAACCAATCGTTGGTTCATGCCCAAGAACATCGATTATACATCATGCGATCCGGTAAACTTCTTTGCTCGTTACTCACGCGCACCGGTTTCCCTCTCGAGAGTCAACCAGTATTTATTAACAGTCTCTTTCATATCGTCGTGTAACAATAATATTCCTACAAGATTAGGAATGGTCATCAATGCGATCGTTACCGCGGAGAGCCGCCAAACTAGCGCCGTATCGATCACAGTGGCAAGAAAAAACGCAATAACGTAAGACACTCTGTAGGCATTAACCCAACCGACGCCCACCAGGTAGGTGATGGCCCGATCTCCATAATACGACCAGGCGACTGCGGTCGAGAAAGCGAACAGCAACAGCCCCACCGAAACGATGTATTCACCGTAAGCACCGAACATGCTGCGCTTGAATGCTTGATTGGTAAGGGTCACGGAGTGCACTAGCGATTTACCAACTACCACGACGCTGCGATCTACTAATCGGCCTTGGTCGAGAACCACCGGGCCGTCTAGAACCGCTCCGTCTCGATAGAGGCGCACATCTTCCGCGATCGATCGATTGTGTATGACTGTCATATTCATTCCGGTCAGCCGGCCGTCTGCAACGGTAATGGTCCCGGAATAGCCCCGCACCGGATCGTTGTCCGGCGGGAAGAAATCAAGATGCTGCACAAGGTGCTCCCGGTCTTCGGGGTTGGCATCCGAATATTGTCCAACGACAAATTCCATAGAGGTCGACTCGAAGGTGTTTTCGAATTTCTCGGTCCAAACCCCCGAAGCAAGGATCGCGAGGCCCGTCAGAGTGCAGATGATGATGGTATCGAGAAAGGGTTCCAGCAAAGAAACCATGCCTTCCGATACTGGCTCGTGTCCGCGTGCTGCCGCGTGCGCCATCGGCGCCGACCCCTGTCCGGCTTCGTTAGAAAAAAGCCCTCGATTAACACCACGATTGAACGCATAGGCGAAAGAAGCGCCAAGAAAACCACCCGCTGCAGCACTTCCGGTGAACGCATCACGAAAAACTGACAGGAACGAGGGTCCGATATTCTCGAAATTGAAGGCGATAACCGCCAATGCTCCCAAGCCATAAAGACATCCCATCGCAGGAACCAGAGTCGAGGTCACTTGGGCAATACGCTTGATACCGCCGATGATCACCAGACCTAACATGCTCGCTAAGAACAAGCCGCTGACCCACGGCGGCACACCGAAAGAGCTCTCGAGCCCCTGAGCAATGTTATTACTCTGAGGAAGATTGC
>CAZBOQ010000028.1:0-7438 GCA_964493555.1 uncultured Gammaproteobacteria bacterium
CTATCTAATACCCTGCCACCGTGTGCTGCGGGCTAACGGTGTGCTCGGAAATTATCGTTGGGGCCCCGAACGCAAAGCGGCGATACTTCAATGGGAGAGAGAACGTGTAAAATCAGCGGGACCCTCTTAACCTGGCCGCCGTTAAAGTTCTCATTCAGTAACGGACCAAAGCCGTACAAAATGAGTGACAGCAAAGATTTCGGTCCGACCAAAACTTTCTACCTGAAAATCCTAATTGAAATGCTCTATATGGGTCTGAGAAAAAACAACGTCGACAAAGATATACTGGGTTTTTTGAAGGATAAAAATGCAGAAGGATACGCTGACAACTATCGCATTTACAAAGTCGATCGTGAAGCTGACCATGACGCTCCTATATGACTGCAAAAAGAAATCAACTCTCACTAACGGGCATTTAAAATGACTAAGATACTAAAGGATGTTCGCGTGCTCGAGCTTGGCACGTTCATTACGGGCCCCGCCGCAGGAATGATGTTGGCCGATCTCGGGGCGGATGTAATCAAGATTGAACGACCGGGCAGTGGCGATCCGTTTCGTTCATTCAAGGGTGGCCTTTACAGCCCGCATTACCAGACGTATAACCGCAACAAACGCAGTATCACACTGGATACCAGCAATGATGAGGACTTGGCGGTACTTGACGATCTGACATCAGACGCCGACATTTTCATTCAGAACTTCCGGCCCGGCGTCGCTGAACGCTTGAATGTCGGTGCAGAGCGGCTGCAAGGTATTAACCCTGGTCTAATCTACTGTGCTTTAAGCGGGTTCGGCACCAGTGGACCAGACCGCGAACGTCCCTGTTATGACAGCGTCGCCCAGGCCGCTAGTGGTTTTCTTGGGCTATTGGTTAATCCCGAGAATCCGCGCGTTGTTGGACCAGCCATTGCAGATGCCATGACCGGCATTTATGCCGCAATCGGTGCGCTCGCGGCACTGCATGAGCGAGCAGAAACCGGGAAAGGCCGGCGTGTTGATATCTCAATGCTAGAAACCATGTGCCATTTCAACCTGGATGCGTTCACCCACTATTACAGCATGGGAGAAGTCATGGGACCTTACAGTCGGCCCCGTGTTTCGCAATCCTATGTAATGGAATGTAGTGACGGTAAATGGATAGCCCTCCACATGTCATCGCCACCAAAATTCTGGCAGGGGCTCGCGGAGGCTATGGAACAACCGACTCTGTTCGATGATCCTCGTTTTGCCGATCGCAACGCGCGCATCGATCATCAGGAAGACCTGATAGAACTGATGGGCGGCATTTTCAAAAAACACCCACGCGAGGAATGGTGTAACCGCCTGCGCGAGCTCGAAGTACCTCATGCCGCAATGTACACCTCTGACGAAGTGATGCAGGATCCTCAGTCGCGGCACCTACAGCTGTTAGTCGAAGCCGAGCACCCGAGCGAAGGTCTATTCAAGACCATACGTCCACCGATTTCCTTTGATGGCGAACGGAACCTGGAAGTCACCGCACCCCCGGTACTGGGCGAACACAACGAACAGGTACGCGCAGAGCTGGCAGCAAGAAAACAGTCGTGCTGAGGAAGCATGTGGGGCCGGCCTTCAGACCCGGGTCTGCCGGCGGTTACAGACCTTACCGAGGTTGGTCCATAAAGATACTAACATCCTCATTGCCAACGAGATCCGGCGCCAACCACCCATCCAGATCGTATTCCGCCATGCATTGCTCGGCAAATCCGATGAGCTCCTTGTCGAGTCCCGTACCACCCGCCATCCACAGATTCTCCAGTCTAATATTCTCGTGGTTGCCTGCGTAGTTGCGCTCATAAAGTTCGTGCCGCCCACCAAATTCGCTGCCTATTGCATCCCATAAAAGGCGCATCGTTTTGACTCGGGCCTCAGCGTCGTGCCCATAGGAGCCACGTAGGTATTTGTCGATGTACCCTCTGAGTTCCGGCTGCTTGAAATCGCGAGCATGCGAGTTGAGGTAAATGAGCCCACTCGCAACTTCGTTCTCTATCAACTCCTTAACCCGCGGGTAGGCAATGGTCGAGATTACCCGGTAAGCGAGCGCCCCCGAAATGCTAGGCTGCATCGCGCCGTTAGGTCCTTCATCCGGCATACCACACATCGCATCAGACAGCGACCAGAACAGGTGCCGCCAAGCCAGCATCTCGCCAATCGCGACTTGTGGGCCGCGAAAATCTTTAGTGCCGTTTATCTCGAGGGCTTTCATGAAAAGGCCACTCAAAAAATCGAACTTGACTGCGAGGCGGATACAGCCGTGAAAGGCGAAGCGATTGGCCCAACCGGAGCGCGGCAAGAACGTCGAGGCCTTCTCCGTATCCTTGAATATAAGTACGTTTTCCCAAGGGATCAGAACTTTGTCGAGCACCAAAATTGCGTCATTCTCATCCAACCGGCTGGCAAGCGGGTAGTCGAACGGACTGCCGACCACCGCGGCCTGATAAGAATAAGAGGGACGGCAAATGAGTTTAAGGCCAGGGCTGTCCATGTCGACAATCCCCGATATTGCGAAGTTTTCGTCGTTTAGTGGAACTGGCCCGTACTGACCCAGAAAGTTATAGTGCGTTAGCACTGATCCGGTAGCGACGACTTTAGCACCGGACACGATGATTCCCGCATCCGTCTCCTTTTCGCAGTGCAGATATACATCGCTCACTTCTTCAGGCGGTTTTTGCCGATCAACAGGTGGGTTGACCAGCGCGTGATTGAGAAAATAACAACGCTCCTGATAGCGTTTGTACCAAGCTGTCGCATTGTCTTGATACGGAGCGTAGTACTCAGGATTGAAGCCCAGCGTCCCCATAAAACTCGCCTTATAGTCAGGCGATCTGCCCATCCAACCGTAGCTCACGCGCGCCCAGTGCGCGATCGCATCTCTGGCGTGGATCAGTTCCTCGCGTGAACGTGATACCTTGAAAAACGGATGTGTGAAGCCACCGTTGCCGGTATCCGTCGTGGTGGTAACGATGTCGCGTTGCTTGGGATCATGCATTGCGTCATAAAGACGGGCCAACATCCGCGCGGAGTTGCGAAAACCGGGATGAGTCGTAACGTCCATAACGCGCTCGCCGTAAGCCCAGACCTCACGATTTCCGCGTAGTGACTCAAGATACTCTTCTCCGGTGAACGGCACTACTTTGGCGTCTTCCATCGCGAGTATGATCCTCGGCTAGAGAAATGTCATTCTAAAAGATAGTCATCTGGTAATCGAGACCGCCGCTCTTGTAAACTGGAGAATCGAAAATACAAAGGCAAACTAATGTCACAACCTCGTACGGTAATCTGGGGCTGGGGTTATGAAGACCAGCAGCCAAATGAAGCGGAAAAAATGGCCGCGGTTGCGGATATTGCGCGCAGCCTAGGCAGAACAGATATCGCCCTAGCCAAAGAGCCAACATTGGATGACATTAACCTTCGTAGGTCCCGTGTCTCCCCACCCGACAGCCTTGCGCATTTATGCTCTAGCGAAACTTACGAGCGGGCATCACACACCTACGGGAAGGCTGTTCCAGACGTGATCCGGGCTTTTCGCAGAGAATTCCCTAATCCACCGGACGTGGTGGCCTATCCTGAAACGGAACAGGACATCACGGCGCTGTTGGACTGGTCCAATAGCATCGGCGCGGCCGCGATCCCCTTTGGCGGCGGATCGAGCACTGTCGGTGGGATCGAACCACCGGAGGGCGACGAATACCCTGCCATAATCACAATAGATCTGCGTAAGTTGGACAAAATCCTAGAGGTTGACGAAACCTCGCGTGCCGCGCGCATCCAGGCGGGCGTGTACGGCCCATCCCTGGAGGCTCAATTACGGCCACACGGCCTGACGCTGCGACACTTTCCACAGTCATTCGAACTGTCAAGCCTAGGGGGCTGGATCGCAACCCGCTCGGGCGGACACTACGCAACGCTTTACACCCACATCGACGACTTCGTCGAATCGCTACGCGTGATCACACCAGCCGGAACGATCGCTACACGCCGGCTACCTGGTTCCGGCGCCGGCCCTAGCCCCGATCGTATGTTCATCGGCTCAGAGGGTACGCTTGGTGTCATTACCGAAGCCTGGATGCGGTTGCAACATCGACCGGTACACAGAGCCAACGCCGCTATCCGTTTCAGCGAGTTTCACGCCGGCGTTCAAGCCGTACGCGCACTAAGTCAGACCGGACTCTTCCCGACCAACTGTCGATTACTCGATCCTGCCGAGGTTAAGCGGAACAACGTTGGAGACGGCACCGGCACAATGCTGATGCTGGGATTCGAGTCAGCTGACCACCCTGTCGATGCATGGCATTCGCGGGCAATTGAGTGCTGCGCGGATTACGCGGGCGAGGTGCTTGGTGCCGAAGGCGTGACCAACAAAAGTGGTTCGGTTGGCGATTGGAGACAGGCCTTTATACGCATGCCCTATTTATTCGGTACTTTTGCCGCTATGAGCGCGGTGTTCGACACAGTTGAAACCTCCATTCCATGGAACCGTTTCGAAGAATTTCATGCCGCGGTGACGACGGCAATCCGGCAAGCATTGAATGAAGTCTGCGGTGGCGGGATACTGTCGTGCCGTTTTACCAATGTCTACCCCGACGGGCCCGCACCCTATTACACCTTTCTCGGCCTCGGCAAACCCGGCTCGGAGTTTGAACAGTGGGTTGAGATAAAGTCAGCAGCGAGCGAAGCTTTGGTGGCAAACGGCGGCACCGTAACCCACCATCACGCCGTTGGGCGAGTGCATAAACCTTGGTACGACAAACAACGACCGGAATTATTTGCTACCGCCTTGCGAGCGGCGAAGGCATCATTGGATCCGAAAGGGTTATTGAATCCCGGGGTGTTGATAGATCCTTAGATCTCGATTTATTCATCGCCTTCATGGGCCCGTAAACTTGCAGATGCTTCACCATCTACCTCGAAAGATCTGGGGTCAATCACCACTCCGTAATCATCACGCGCGCTAGCGAACGACACTAGGCCATCGCGCACATCTGCCGCAACCTTTTCCACATCGCGCTCCGTAGGGCACCCAAAACCACCACCTCCGCTGGAGCGGATCTCTATTTTTTGTCCGAGCTTAAGTGGCATCAATGTATTCACCGTCACTTCTTCGACATTGCCATCAGGGTCGTGCAGGAAGGAGTAATTGCGCGGCGCAGTGCTACCGCCGTGCAAACCGAACGGTTCGGTACCCGCAATCGTGCCGCCTCCAAAGTTAGCGCATAACAAATCATCGGCTTCGACGCGCCAACGGTAGGATACCCCCAGGCCGCCGCGCCATTTACCGGGTCCGGCACTGTCGGGTTGGAATTCGAACTCTTCAATGAAGTAAGGATTGATTAATTCATGCAGCTCTGGATCCGGCGACCGCAAGCCACCGAGACAGATAACGGTGCCAACATGGTCCCAACCGTCGAACCCTAGGCTTGCACCACCACCGCCTTTGGACATGAAATGTATTTCGCCGAAAGGTCTTCCAGTACGTGGATTGAAGCCTGCTGTCGCTGGACCGCACCAACGCGCCCAGGATGCCTGTACCCGGTCAGGCACGGCTTCCGACAATGCCAGCCACGCAGCCTCCATCAATGCCTCTGCCGTGAGGACTGTGCAGGCGGTCGATGGCGCAGGATCACGAGGGTTCATCAGATTGCCATCTGGCGCGATACAGGTGATGGGTCGCATCGCCCCGGCGTTCTGTCGCAATCCAGCATCCATCAGTGAATATACGATGAGGTAGGTGGCCGAAGCTGTGTTCGGGTACGGGCTGTTAACAAAACCCGCAACCTGTGCGTCGGAGCTCGAATAGTCAAAAACGATCTCATCATCCTTGACCTCAACTTCGACTCGCAACGTGACCGGTCGATCAAGATTAATCCCATCGTTATCGATGCGGCGCTCAGCGCGGTAAATGCCATTCGGGATGTCGCGTAATTCCTCACGCATTTGCATTTCGGACGCGTTCAGGATTTCGTTGACGATTTCCTTGATAAGTTGTAAATCTTATTTTTCCAGCAGTCCTTTCAAGTTGCGCTCTCCGACCTTGCTGGCGCCAACCAAGCAACGAATATCCCCTTCGACCAAAAAAGTAAGATGGACGTTGGCCAGGATCATCTGCCATACGCCCTCGTTCTCCTTCCCCCGGTCATACAACTTTATCGGCGGAATGCGCACGCCTTCATCCCACACGCTTCGCGCAGCAGGGTTATATCCGGCGGCGCCGCCGCCGCCGATATCCGCTTGGTGACCTTTGGTAATCGCCCAAAACGCGATATCGTCACCACTAAATACCGGACGCGCAATAGTTACGTCTGGGGGATGATTATTACCTCGATAGGGATCGTTCAGTATGAAGACATCGCCATCATTAATATCGTCGGCGAATTCCGAGGCTATGGACCTAACCGCAAAGGGGGTCGCTGCGACCAAGACCGGAATGTACGCCGTCTGAGCGATGAGACGGAGCTCATTGTCAAATACCGCTGTAACGAAATCCCGGGCCTCGCTGAAAATCGGAGACCGAGAAGTGCGCAACATTGTTTTGCCCATCTCCTTGGTGATCGAGTCGAACCGGTTAGCGATCACCGACTTCAGAACGGGGTCGGTTTTAACATTCATGAGTTCAACAAATCTTCCAAGGAGCGTGCACTGTCATGCATGAGGTAGTTCCGATAAGCATCACAAACCAGAGTATAGTTCGGCGGGACCAGGATCGTACTGTTCGGTGACTCAAGCAGCGCAGGGCCATCTATTACGTGCCCGTAGCCGCATTTATCACTATCGTAGACGGGGGTGTCACACCAAGTACCGGCGAAGAAAGCCTTCCGCTTACCTTTCAGGGCGAACGATACATCGGTGCCTTCCAGCGGATGGGGCTTCAGGCGCGGCTTATCCGTCTCTCCAATCGCGCTCAGGCGCAAATTGATAACTTCCAACTCTGCCCCGGGCATTGAATAGCCATAGAGGCCATCATGAACCTTGTGAAACCGTTGTGCCAATTGCTCCAGCTCGTCACTGGCTAGAGATACCGGCGCGCCGACTTCAACTTCATTGAACTGCCCTACATATCGAATATCTAGGCTCGCCTCTATACGAATTCGCTCCTCGGATATTCGTTCTGCGATCAGATTTTGCTCGCCCTCTCGACGCATCATGGCGAAGATGGCATTGATATCCTCAAGCGAAATCTTTTTCCACTCACGGGTAAAAGTGCGTACGTAGTCGTGTTTCAAGTCGGAAATCAACATGCCCGCCGCACAGAACACCGATGACTCACGCGGGATCAGAATCAAAGGTATGTCCAGCTCCTGCGCGATCATGCCAGCATGCAACGGCCCAGCCCCACCAGCGACGCCCAACACACACTCACGCCCGTCAAACCCAAAATCCACCGACCCCCCACACAACACTCCTGCCAAATAACCAAAAAACA
>CAZBOQ010000029.1:0-11125 GCA_964493555.1 uncultured Gammaproteobacteria bacterium
TCCAGCCCGCCTTGGCCAAATAGATACCGGTCACTAACCCGTTGTGCCCGCCGCCAACGATTACCGCGTCATAAATCATTAGGTATCCATTCGGAGCACGGTTTGATTCCGGGCGGCGCTGTTTTAAGTTTCTTATCCATCAATACACTCAACATAGAAATTTTAAGTTGACAATGATCGTCCTGCCGTTAGCATTAATAAAGATGGACGAGACCGTAGCAAATAGCATCGCGCCCATAGCCCGAATGCGGGGCAAGCAAGCACTGCGTCTGTGGTTGCGATTACTCGCATGCGAAAGTACGATCGAGCAGGGGCTGCGTCAACGTCTACGTGGCGGTTTCGGCATCACACTTCCACAGTTTGACGTGCTGGCCGAACTAGAACACGCCGGCCGAGCATTGTCCATGACTGAGCTTTCGCGCGAACTGATGGTGTCTAACGGCAATGTCACGGGCGTGGTCGATCGGCTAGTTCGCGACGGTTATGTCGAGCGCAAACCCTCCACCAAGGATCGCCGGGTGCAGTACATTGCACTGACAAGTAGCGGTATGCAGCGATTCTCCCAAATCGCCGTGCAACATGAAATATGGGTTGATCAGGCGTTTTCAGAGCTTGCCGGGAGGGACATGGAGGAACTTGCCGGTCTGCTAAGAAAAGCCCAGGAATCAATCAGCAGGAGTCTTTCACCATGAAGATGCACGATTACCAGGCAAGTCATTTCCTTTGGAATTGTGAGCGTGGCATTGCGACCATCACTTTGAACCGCCCTGAGCGCAAGAATCCATTGACCTTCGAGTCTTATGCGGAATTGAGAGATACCTTTCGGCATTTACTGTACGCAGAAGATGTTAACGCCGTCGTGTTGTCCGGCGCCGGCGAGAATTTTTGCTCGGGCGGAGACGTGCATGAGATTATTGGTCCGCTGACGGAAAAGGATATGCGCGGCTTGCTTGAGTTCACACGTATGACCGGTGATCTGATCAAAGCGATGCGTACCTGCCCTCAGCCCATTGTCGCGGCGGTCGATGGTGTCTGTGCTGGCGCCGGTGCGATCCTCGCTATGGGCAGCGATCTTCGTTACGCAGGTCCTAGTGCTAAAGTAGCGTTTCTTTTCACCCGGGTCGGACTCGCTGGTTGTGATATGGGCGCTTGCGCCATACTGCCGCGCATCATCGGTCAGGGTCGCGCTGCCGAATTGTTGTACACCGGTCGCTCGATGAACGCCGAAGAGGGGGAACGATGGGGCTTTTTCAATGCGGTATACGACGCTGAGGAATTGCTCGATGAGGCAGTAAAACAGGCTGAACGGCTCGTCCGCGGACCAACCTTCGCCCATGGCATCACCAAGACCATGTTGAACCAAGAATGGAACATGGGGATCGAACAAGCCATCGAAGCCGAAGCGCAGGCACAGGCTATTTGCATGCAGACAGGAGATTTTCGCCGCGCCTACAACGCCTTCGTGAAGAAAGAAAAGCCGGTATTTGAAGGAAATTGAACATGTGCTTGTTTCCGGAGCGGGGTTAAGTAGGCGGTGGCAGACTTTGGTTATCTTCAATGGCCATTCTTCGAGCGGCGCCACCGGGAGCTCGTCGAGGCTCTGAGTGAATGGTCGGAACAGGAACTCCATGGCATCGACCACGATGATATCGACGCGGCTTGCCGCGCGCTGGTTGCTTCACTCGCGGCGGGTGGCTGGTTGAACTATGCGGCGCCAGGCGCGGACGAAGTGGATAAACTTGATGTTCGCTCGCTGTGTTTGATCCGCGAAACATTGGCTCGTAAATCAGGGTTGGCAGATTTCGCATTTGCCATGCAGGGGCTCGGCAGCGGCGCTATTTCGTTGTTCGGTAGCCCGGCTCTCAAGGAGAGCTACCTTCCGGCGATTCGCTCCGGAGAGAAAATCCCTGCTTTTGCTTTATCCGAGAAAGACGCGGGTTCCGACGTCGCTGCGTTGGCTACCAGTGCGAAGTTACAGGGCGATGCATACCTTTTGAACGGCGTTAAAACATGGATATCCAACGGGGGTATTGCGGATTACTACACCGTCTTTGCACGGACCGGCGAAGCAGCCGGCTCTAGGGGCTTGAGTGCGTTTGTGATTGACGCGGATACGCCGGGTCTTTCCATCACCGAACGCATCGACGTCATCGCTCCACATCCACTGGCCACACTACGATTGGACGACTGTAGGGTGGATGCTGGGCGCATATTAGGAGCACCGGGTGATGGCTTCAAGGTCGCCATGGCTACCCTCGACATATTCAGATCGACGGTGGGCGCTGCGGCACTCGGTTTCGCTCGCTGTGCGTTGGATGAGGCGCTGAAGCACGCATCAACGCGAGAGCTTTTCGGCGCACCTCTGGCCGCTTTGCAAATGACGCAGGGAAAGCTTGCTGACATGGCGGTCGCGGTTGATGCGAGCGCGTTGTTGGTCTATCGGGCCGCATGGACACGGGACTGTGTAGCAGATCGGGTGACCCGTGAAGCGGCAATGGCCAAACTCTACGCGACCGAGGCAGCGCAGGAAGTAATAGATGCAGCGGTACAGATTTTTGGTGGTCTCGGCGTTACTAAAGGTGTGAAGGTTGAGGAACTCTATCGTGAGATCCGAGCACTCAGGATCTACGAAGGTGCTTCCGAAGTACAAAAGCTGATCATCGCGCGGCAAACACTGAATTCAGTATCGAAATAAGAGGCGGTTCAATAATAGACGAAGGACATCCCAATGACAGACTTAACCAACAAAGTTGCTATTGTTACAGGCAGCGCAACCCTGATCGGTGCAAAGGTAGTCGAGGCGTTACACAGTGCGGGCGCCAAGGTGGTTGCTGCTGATATTGAAGCGGAGGCCGGCCAGAAAGCCATGGAGGCTCTCGGTGACGGTGCTATTTTTGTGGCCGGCGACGTGACTCGGGATGAAGTGTTGGATGCCGTGGTGAAGCTGGCCTTGGAGAACTTCGGCGGTATCGACATTGTTGTTAATATTGCCGCGACCTACCTCGACAATGGCATCGCATCCAGTCGTGACGAGTGGTTGATGTCGCTTAACACGAATGTGGTCAGTGGCGCTATTCTTGTCCAAAAGGCAGCACCATATATGAAGAAACGCGGAGGTGGGGCGGTCGTTAACTTTGGTAGCATCAGCGCGAAACGCGCCCAACCTGGCCGAATGCTTTATGCCGTATCCAAAGCCGCGATACTTGGCATGACCCGCAATCTCGCTTTGGGTTACGCGGATGACAATATCCGGGTTAATTCAGTCTCGCCAGGTTGGACCTGGTCAAACCCAATTGCGATGCTGTCGGGCAACGACCGCTCCAAAGCCGATCGGATTGGCGGTGAGATGCATCTTCCCGGCCGGATTGGCGATCCAGAAGAGGTTGCTAACGCTGTGGCGTTTTTGTGTAGCGACGATGCGTCATTTATAAGCGGTGAAGATCTTGCGGTGGATGGCGGTTACTGCGCGATTGGCCCTGAACAGAAGGTCGATCAGATAGCGAAAATGGCGTAATCGGTATTTTCTCCTATCTTCTTCGCGGGGCGAGGGTCGAGTGAATGATAGTCGTGGGAGCGGCATCAGCTAGAGACCGTTTTACAGGGTAACGCTGGTTGTGGAGTTGATTCTTGCTTTCGCGGAAACCACGGAGCTGGCGGCTCTAGACAATAGGTAGCCTCTTTTTCGGCCGCGCCACCCGTGAGCTCATTTTGTTAGAATCGCGCCCTACTAACCACAAAGGAGTCGTGCATGAAGGTTTTAGTCGCGGTCAAGCGTGCTATCGATTACAACGTGCGTGCGCGGCCAAAAGCGGATGGCTCGGCGGTCGAGCTTGCGAACGTCAAGATGTCGATGAACCCATTCGACGAGATTGCCGTTGAAGAAGCCGTGCGGCTACAGGAGGTCGGAACGGTCAACGAGATCGTCGTTGTCTCCATGGGCGTAAAGCAATGTCAGGAGACAATCCGAACGGCGTTGGCGATGGGTGCGGACCGGGGTATACATGTCGAAACTGACCGAGAGTTGCAACCGCTCGCCGTGGCCAAACTGCTGAAGGTCGTGGTCGAACGCGAAACACCGGATCTGGTATTGCTTGGTAAGCAGGCGATTGATGACGACTCGAATCAAACCGGACAGATGCTGGCGGCTTTGCTGGGCTGGGGCCAGGGCACCTTTGCCGCTGAAGTTGTAGTAAAAACGGGCGAAATCGAAGTCTCCCGGGAAGTCGATGGTGGCAATCAGACCGTCGCGCTGAAATTACCAGCTGTGGTGACCACTGATCTTCGGCTGAATGAACCCCGTTACGTCAAATTGCCGAATATTATGAAAGCGAAAAAGAAACAGTTGGATATCGTTACGCCTGAGGAATTGGCTGTCGACATCACGCCTAGACTTACGATCTTGGGAGTAACTGATCCGCCTGTACGTGCTGCCGGTGTCATGGTCGCCGACGCGGGTGAATTACTCGATAAACTCAAGAATCATGCAAAGGTGCTCTAGTCATGGGTGTGCTTGTTATTGCTGAACACGATAATGCCAATCTTAATCCGGCCACCTTGAACACAGTTGCAGCGGCGCGGGCGATCGACGAGTCGGTGGATGTCCTCGTTGCTGGCACTGAGTGTGGAGACGTCGCTACGGCTGCTAGCCAGATTGATGGCGTGCATTGTGTGCTGAAAGCCGACGGGGAGGAGTACCAGCATCAGCTAGCCGAGAACGTGGCACCGTTGGTGGTGGATTTAGCAACCGGGTACAGCCATGTGCTCGTTGCGGCGACCACCACTGGCAAAAATCTCATGCCAAGAGCGGCTGCCTTGTTGGACGTAGCGCAGATCTCGGACATTATCGCCGTGGATTCATCGGACATTTTCAAACGTCCTATCTACGCTGGCAACATTATCGCAACTGTCAAGTGCACGGATCCGATAAAAATGATCACGGTGCGTACCACGGCGTTCGAACCGGTCGCGGATCAGGGTGGCAATGCTACCATCGACGCGGTCGCAGCGACCGGTGCGGCGGGTCTATCGAGCTTCGTTGATGAGGCGTTAACTAAATCCGAACGACCAGATCTGACTGAGGCGGACATTATCGTTTCTGGTGGCAGAGGACTAGGTAGTTCGGAGAACTTTGAGATTATCGAAGCGCTAGCCGACAAATTGGGGGCTGCGGTGGGTGCGTCCCGCGCCGCGGTGGATGCTGGGTTCGTGCCGAATGACTATCAAGTTGGCCACACCGGTAAGGTCGTGGCACCCACCCTTTACATAGCGGTCGGGATATCGGGAGCTATCCAGCATTTGGCAGGGATGAAAGACAGCAAAGTCATTGTTGCTATCAACAAGGATGAAGAGGCGCCAATCTTTCAGGTTGCTGACTTTGGTCTGGTTGCGGATCTGTTTAAGGCGGTCCCGGAACTGACAGAGGCACTGGATTGAGATCGTGACCGAATACGTCGCACCACTATCTGATCTGCAGTTTGTGATTACTGAGTTGGTCGACTTCGATGCGATCAGAAATTTGCCGGGATACGAAGAAGTCGATACTGATGTTGTCGGCGCGGTGTTGGAGGGTGCGGGCAAGTTTTCGACCGAAATCTTGAGTCCGATAAATCAGAGTGGTGATCAGCAGGGATGCAAGTTAGAAGGGGAGGTAGTAACCACGCCTGATGGCTGGCGGGACGCCTACCGCCAGTTCGTGGAAGGGGGATGGAACGGCGTCTCTCTAACGCCGGAGTTTGGCGGCCAGGGCTTACCTTGGCTGGTCGGCACGGCGGTGTCGGAGATCATCAAGGGTGCAAATATGGCCTTTGGGTTGTGTCCCATGCTTACCCAAAGTGCGGTCGAAGCGGTAGGGCAGCACGGAACGGTCAGACAGAAAGTCCTTTACCTTGAAAAATTGGTGAGCGGTGAATGGTCGGGCACTATGAACCTAACCGAACCGCAAGCCGGTTCAGACTTGAGCGGCGTTAACTGCAGGGCGATCCGGAATGGCGATCATTATCTGATCAGCGGGCAGAAAATTTTCAATTCCTACGGCGAGCACGATCTTTGCGAGAACATCTTCCACATGGTATTGGCTCGGCTCCCTGGTGCACCGTTAGGAACCCATGGCATATCGCTCTTCATAGTTCCGAAATTCACCTTGGACGATGACGGTAGGTTGGCCCAGCGTAACGATCTGCGCTGTGTCTCGCTGGAGCATAAACTCGGCATCCACGGTAGCCCCACTGCCGTGATGTCTTACGGTGATCACGGCGGTGCGGTTGGTTATTTGCTCGGCGAAGAAAATGAAGGATTGGCCTGCATGTTTACTATGATGAATCTCGCCCGTCACGCGGTCGGCCTGGAGGGCGTCGCGATCGGTGAGCGTGCCTACCAGCGGGCCCGTGATTTCGCTAAAGAACGGATTCAGGGGCGCGGCACGGAAGGCAAAAGCAGTGCACCAGTGGCGCTCATCGAACCCTCGGATGTCAGACGGATGTTGATGATCATGAAAGCACATGTCGAAGGAATGCGTGCGGTCGCGATTGTCGCCGCTGAAGCGCTTGATCATGCGCTCCATAATCCCGATCCGGAGCGGCGTAATTATTATCAGAATATTATTGATTTTTTGACGCCTATCGTAAAAGGCCACACCACTGATGTCGGTGTCGAAGTGGCCTCATTAGGGGTGCAGGTACATGGTGGCATGGGTTTTATCGAAGAAACTGGTGCGGCCCAGTATTACCGTGACGTGCGTATTGCATCGATCTACGAAGGGACGAACGGTATTCAGGCAGCTGATTTAGTTGGTCGAAAATTAATTCGCGATGGTGGTGCTACTGCTCGGCTGTTAATCGAGGATATGCGTCACGTCGTCAGCGCTCTGATTGACTCCGAAGCACCTTCAGGTATCGGCACAGGACTTGGTAGTGGCTGTGAGGCGTTGTCTGGAGCTACCGACTGGATATTGAACGACGCCAAAGATCCGCGTTTGCCCGCCGCCGCAGCAGTTCCCTATATGCGCTTGTGGGGTACGGTCGCGGCTGGCTGGCAATTAGCACGCTCGGCGCTTGTTGCGAGGGCCAAAATCGCGGCTAGTGCTGGTGACGAAGCGTTTTTGCACGCAAAGATCGAAACTGCCGCATTCTATATGGCGCAGATAATGCCGCAAGCAGATTCCTACCAGAACATAATTGTCGATGGTTCACAGAACGTCGTAGAAGTAAGCGATATCCAGTTCGCCGGTTAAAAGGGAGGCAGAATGGATCGTGAATCGATGGAGTACGATGTAATCATCGTGGGCGCAGGTCCCGCCGGTTTGGCGACCGCGATCCGTCTACGGCAACTTGCCGATGCTAACGAGCATGATCTCAGCGTTTGCGTGTTAGAGAAAGGTTCGGAGGTTGGCGCGCATATTCTGTCTGGTGCAGTCGTCGAACCACGTGCCTTGAATGAACTATTGCCGGACTGGCGCGAAACTGGGGCACCGCTGCAGACGGAGGTTACACGTGATCTGGTTTATTTCTTGACCAACGAGACTGGTGCGATCAAAACGCCGAATTTGTTTGTTCCTAGAAGCATGCACAATCGCGGTAACTATGTTGGCAGCCTCGGCAGTGTTTGCCGCTGGTTGGGTGAACAGGCTGAAGCTCTGGGTGTGGAGATTTTCCCGGGGTTCGCTGCGGCCGAAGTGTTATACAGCGATGCTGGCGCGGTAAAAGGGGTAGCCACAGGTGACATGGGTTTGGGTGTCAGCGGCGACGAGAAAGATTCGTTCGAGCGTGGCATGGAATTGCACGGCAAATACACGATATTTGCCGAGGGATGTCGCGGACACCTAGGCAACCAGTTGATCAAAAAATTCGCCTTGGCTGCCGACGTAGATCCGCAGCACTACGGGATAGGGTTGAAAGAACTTTGGGAAATAGATGTCGACAAACACGAGCCCGGTCTTGTGGTGCACGCTGCGGGGTGGCCGCTCAGGGGAGGGGTGTCGGGTGGTTCCTTCCTGTACCACTTGGAAGACAAGCAGGTGGTGGTCGGATTGATTGTCGACCTGAATTACGCGAATCCCTATGTCAGTCCATACGACGATTTTCAGCGTTTCAAGCATCATCCCGTTGTGAGCTGCTATCTTCAGGGTGGGCGCCGAATTTCTTACGGTTCGCGTGCCATCACGAAAGGCGGACTTAATTCTCTGCCCAAGATGACGATGCCTGGCGCGTTGTTGGTTGGTTGTGACGCAGGCACACTTAATTTCGCAAAAATAAAGGGAACTCATACCGCGATGAAATCCGGGATGGTGGCGGCAGAGACCGTATTTGATGTACTGAAAAAAGGAGATGAGGGCGGCCGTGAGTTGATTGATTACAGCGAAAATTTCCAGCGCTCTTGGGCATATGAAGAGTTGCACGGCTCGCGGAATTTTGGTCCGGCACTGCATAAATTCGGTCTGTGTATCGGCGCGAGTTTTAATTATGTGGATCAAACAATTTTCGGCGGCAGATTTCCGTTTACGGTGCACGATAGGGTTGCCGACCATGCTACCCTCAAACGCGCTGCGGAGTTCGAACCGATTGATTACCCTAAACCGGATGGCAAACTAAGTTTCGATAAACTTTCCTCGGTTTTTCTGTCGAATACCAACCATGAGGAAGATCAGCCTTGCCACCTTACCTTGAAGGATGAAGACGTTCCGATCCGGATAAACTTGAAGGATTATAACGCCCCTGAGCAGCGCTACTGCCCGGCGGGCGTGTATGAGATTGTCGAGGAGAGTGGGCAGCCCCGTTTGCAAATAAACGCTCAGAACTGCGTGCACTGCAAGACCTGTGATATAAAAGATCCAACACAGAATATTGTGTGGGTCGTGCCAGAAGGCGGTGATGGTCCTAACTACCCCAATATGTAGTGCACTTTACGATACGTCCTTGTTCAGCATCGTATTGTCAAATTAAGAGGTGGATGGCGCTCTCCATTTTTCTTTGGAGAGAGAATCTTTCGTTCAACTTCGGCGAAGCAACATTTTTCGTAAATTGCCTCACCGGATTACGAGAGTGGAGGTGTGGTGCCTAACGGACTGGAGTCATCACGTAATTTTAAGAGTCAGAGTCTATTTCGATAATCGCCTCAATCTCTACTGCGACGCCGATAGGCATGTTCGCAGCGCCGATCGCGATGCGTGCGTGCGTGCCAGCGTCACCGAATATCTCTTGAAGTAGTTCTGATGCACCATTCACCACCGCGGCGACTTCATCGAAGTCCTCGGTAACACTGACGAAGCCATTTACTTTCAGAAAACGATTGATGCGGTCCAGATCGCCGTCCAAAGCGTTTCGTGTATGGGCGAGTACGTTGAGAGTGCTTAAACGTGCCGCCTCTCGACCTTCCTCTAAGGTGAGGTTTTTGCCCACTTTACCCTGGTAGCGGACTTCACCTTCCCATTGCGGAATTTGGCCGGATACGAATAATAAGTTCCCACTAATTGTATAGGGAAGGATCTTGGCGACTTTGGGCTTTTGTGCGTGCGGTAAAATAATTCCTAGTTCCTCGAGTCTTGCGTCTATGCGACCGGCCATTTGTTGTTCCTCGTAGAGCGTCAGGTTTCGATAGTACCGCTATTATGACATGATCCGCCGGCCGCGCTGGTTCGCGGGGAAACAGGAGACGGCGATGAGAGTCACCCATATCGATCACATCGGTGTTCGTGTGCACGACGCGGATCGTGCACTGACTTTCTACGGGTATTTTGGCTTCAAGTTGATCGTAGTCGCTGAGAACGAGCCCATCTACGTTATTCGTTCCGAGGATGGCGCGGAACTTAATTTGGTAGTAAATGCCGATGCCAAGAGCGATAACAATATCTTGATGGACGTGCCCGAGAAGTATCCCGGTATTACGCACGTTGCGTTGGCAGTGAGCTCGTTGGAGCAATCTATAATGGAGTTATCAAACGTAGGTATAGAACCCTCAGACGGGCCGATGCGGTTGGGCCCCGGCACATCGGTCTTCTACCGTGATCCTGATCGCAATGTCGTTGAGTTGCGAGTTGAGGACGCGTGAACTTAACGGCTTCACTACGCCTCCCCTTCGTTCCAAGTGACTGAAACACACGTAATGAGCCGAGTGTACTACGGCTGGTGGATTGTCGCGGGCTGTATGATCAACATGATTATTACCAGCGGCATCTGCAACATCGCTTTCCCTGTTTTCCTTGTTCCTTGGACTGATCATTTTGGTTGGAGCCGCACGGCCGCAGCGGGCGGGATCAGTATGCTGCTATTGGCATTAGGGATTAGCGCGCCTGTTGCTGGACGTCTAGCCATGCGCTATGGGCCACGGCAGATTATGCTGCCGGCCACCGCGCTAGCAGGATTTTGTTTATGGTCGTGCGCATGGATGACCACACTGTGGCAGCTTTACGTCATACGTCTTTTGGCGGGAGTAGCGTTTGCTGGCATGGCCCATGTGCCGGTGAATATTCTAATGTCGCGTTGGTTCAACAATCTGCGCGGGAGAGCAACAGGTCTGGCACTGATCGGCGCGCCGATAGGAGGCCTTCTGTTTACACCGATTGTTTCCGTTCTTGTTCAGAATTTCGGTTGGCGCAGTGCGCTGATGTTGTTGGGATCGCTGGTATGGCTAGTGTTGTTGCCTTTGCAATTCTTGGTGTTAAAAGACGATCCGCAGTCCTCGCTCACAAGTGACACGAAGCTAGCCAACGAGCAGCCGGTTGCAAGTGGCTTGTCGATCGAGGAGATCATGCGTATCCCCCGCTTCTGGATACTCCTTTTAGTATTGTTTTTTTACTTTACTGGTATTTTTTCGATGATGGTTCATCAACTGCCGCATTTTATCGACAATGGCAGATCCCCAAACGAGGCTGCATTTCTAGTGAGCATAATGATGGGTTGTTCCGTGCTTGGTGGTGCATCGTTTGGTTGGGTGAGTGACCGCTATAACGTTTACCGATTATTTGCAATGTGCGCGGCTTTAATGATTGCCGGAGTGATTGCGTTGTTGGCGAACCTTCCATATCTCTACCTCGCTATGTTTGGATTGGGATTCGGTGGCTCCACTCCCCTGATGGCGATGGTCGCCGGTAAAGCTTTTGGGATGCGTGCCTTCGGTGATACTTATGGTTATT
>CAZBOQ010000030.1:0-4981 GCA_964493555.1 uncultured Gammaproteobacteria bacterium
AAAAGTAGAAAATTATGACCAGCAGGATCAACGGCAGAAAGTCCATAAGACCCGGTCCACGCGCCGCCGTCGCCGTCTGCGCCCATGCGTCATTAATCAAAAAGTCCATAAAAGTATTATGACACAGCCAACCTGCTTTGCGCGCAAGCGCGGTGAAAGTCGCGGACAAACTCTGTGAGGGAACCATTGGCGATCGCGACACGCATTCTACGCATCAGCGTCAGATAGTGATAAAGGTTATGAATGCTGTTGAGGCGAGCGCCAAGGATCTCACCAGCGCGATCCAGGTGATGCAAATAGGCGCGAGTGAAATTGGTACAGGTGTAGCAAGAACACGCCTCATCCAAAGGTTGCAGCGAGGCACGATGCTCGGCATTACGGATCTTTATCGTGCCAGTGGAGGTGAACAAATATCCGTTACGGGCGTTGCGGGTGGGTAATACGCAATCGAACATATCTATCCCTCGTTGTACCGCATCAACCAAATCTTCAGGTGTCCCAACACCCATCAGGTATCGTGGCTTATCCTCTGGCAGTCGTCGCACGGTGAAATCCGTAATCCGGTTCATATCTTCCTTCGGTTCACCTACCGAAAGACCACCTATAGCATAGCCGTCGAATTCTAGGTCAATCAACGCCGCCACCGAACGCGAACGCAGTTCTTCAAACATGCTACCTTGCACGATTCCGAACAAAGCAGCTTTCGAATCACCGTGAGCCACGCGGCTGCGCTCCGCCCAGCGCATCGACAGCTCCATGGAACGGTTCGCCGCATCTATACCTACTGGAAACTCCGTACAATCGTCCAGCACCATCACTACATCAGATCCGAGAGAGCGCTGTACTTCCACGGATCGCTCAGGACTGAGAAAAACCTTGTCGCCGTTTATCGGCGAAGCAAACGTTACGCCCTCTTCGGAGATTTTTCGCATGTTACCAAGACTGAATACCTGATTGCCCCCCGAATCAGTAAGGATGGGACGCGGCCAATTCATAAATCCGTGCAATCCGCCATGAGCCTTTATGATCGCCGCGCCAGGTCGGAGCATGAGATGAAATGTATTACCGAGGATGATCTCAGTATCGAACTCGAGCAGTTCAGCGGGACTCATCGCTTTGACGGTTCCGTAGGTACCCACGGGCATAAACACTGGTGTCTCGACGCTACCGTGCTGCAATGTCAAGCGTCCGCGACGCGCGGCGCCGTCGGTTGCAAGGATCTCAAAGCTCATGTGCGATCACTTCTCTGTGGATCTGTCAGGTAATCAGCATCGCATCGCCGTAGCTGTAGAACCGGTAGCCCCGTTCGATCGCATGCTTATAAGCCGCGAATATGCGGTCACGTCCAGCAAATGCAGAAACCAGCACCAACAGCGTCGATTCCGGCAGATGGAAGTTAGTAATCATCGCATCAACTAACTGGAAGTCGTAGCCGGGTTTGATAAACAGCTGGGTTTCCGCGGCCCTCGGCTGCGGTTCGCCGTTAATCGCGACCGTCTCTAGCGCGCGTACGACCGTCGTGCCAACTGCAACCACGCGCCCACCTTGGCGTCTCGTAGCGCAGATGCTTGCGCAAGTCCGTTCGTTCACCTCAATTCGTTCGGCATGCATGTGGTGATCTTCGAGCTTATCGGCACGCATGGGCTGAAAAGTGCCAGCACCAACATGCAAGGTGATCCGCGCGAATTCCACCCCCATCTGCGTCAATTCATCAATCAAGGCGCGATCGAAATGTAGGCCCGCGGTCGGTGCGGCAACCGCGCCGGGTTTATCAGCGAACAATGTTTGAAAGCGTTCCGTATCGATTTTGCCGTCATCTCTTTCGATGTAGGGCGGTAACGGAACGTGTCCCGTGGCGTCTAGGACTTGTAGCACCTCTTCGACGAAGCGGAACTGATAAAAGCCTTCGTCATCCCTAGCAGTAACTTCGCAGCGCATACCCCCATCTAGCTCCAAGGTCATTCCAATCGCTAGTGGCTTGCTAGCGCGGACCTGCGCTTTCGCCACTCGTGCGGCGAGAATGCGCTCAATCAAGAGCTCAATTCTGCCGCCGCTGGGTTTGTAGCCGAAGAGACGCGCCCGGATAACCTGAGTATCGTTTACCACCAGTAAATCGCCAGCACTGAGTAGCGTCGGCAACGCACTAAAGATCCCATCGGCACACTCGTCGCAGCCACGATCGAGGTGCAGCAATCGACTAGCGCTACGCTGAACCGCGGGCTGCTGCGCGATGAGTGCCGATGGTAGATCGTAGAGAAAATCGCGACGCCGCATGTTCGTAGGATCTTAGCAGAAGCCTGTCCAGCGCTGAGGAGTCCGAGCTAGCACGTTCACCCAACTGTGCTTTGCACGGTATACTCCGCCTCCCACGGCCGGGATGGCGGAACTGGTAGACGCGCCAGACTCAAAATCTGGTATCCGCGAGGATGTGGGGGTTCGATTCCCCCTCCCGGTACCAAGCTTAAAAGACAAAGCCGATATCGCCACGCTTATTCGACTCTCGTAGTTTGTCTAGGTAACGGCGAAACGGCATCTGGAACGTTTTCTCTAACTCGTGGGCCCGCTTGCGGAGCGTTTTGAACTGGAGCTCCGCCGGTTCATTGTTGAACGCTAGGACAATGTAGTTTCCGTAATCGTCCGCTGCCATCGGCAATACGAGCCGATCGAATGCGCTTAAGAGAGGTTGCAGCAACGCCTGTTCGTCGTTATCTCTTGTCACCATCAGATTGACCACTAATAAACCGCCTCGGCGCAAACGCTCGCGACAAAGCGCATAGAAATGGGTTTTCAGTGCCAGTGGGTTGACTGCATGGCTATCGAACAAGTCGACCACGATGCAGTCGGCGCGCGCGAGCGTCGCCCTAATCCACTTACCAGCATCAGCATACGCTAGTTTGAACTGTGCTGATTGCGTGGGCAGTCCGAAGTGCTGCTCCACTACCGCCGCCAACCGCTTGAAACGCTCGACTACGATCACTTTGGTTGTCGGCAGGCTGTGCGCAACAAAGCGTGCATGCGAACCGCCACCCAAACCAAGCATGAATAAATTGCGTGGTGATTCCTGAAATAGTAAGAATGCCATCATCGCCCGTGTATACGAAAATAGCAGTGACTCAGGACGGATTTTCAGGATAGCGCTTTGGGTAATCCCTTGGTTGAACCGCAGCCAGCGAAAGAGTTCGTCCTCGCGAACCTCGACGATGTTTTTACCGATTCGAGTACTGAAGATGACGTTGCCGGAGTCTTCGTCGAGTTGGTGTTCGAGGATTTCCAGTGGAGGGAGTCTGGCCATTGAGAGATTTTATAGATAAATCGTAGTGAATTAAGCTTAGTTTGGCATGGGGCATTTTCGTAAGGATGTCTGTTGAACGACACCCGCAACAGTCCGATAGACGGACGCACCGAGGCACCGAGAGGTCCCCGCGATCGGTCGATTTTGTCTTGATACTGATAGGACTTTCCTCGAATTTGGTGATTGCGGCGTTCACGAATGAACCACAATTTGCCGGCTGATGCCCGGATTTGCTGGTGATGACAACTGTCCTGTCAAAACACTGTAAATATTTTTTACATTTTTAACTAAGATCGTCGGGAATCTTACCTCGACCGTCAGCGTTCACAGCAGCGCTTATTTTCATGATGGGAGCCCCGCGGGTAGCTTGGATCCATTGCTAGGATCGGCGTTTCGACACCGTTTTGAAGACAGGTTTCAAGATCATTTATCTCAGATCCACATTGCAATCATAATTCATCTGGAATCTGGGTTTTTTGGCCTGATGGCGAGACTGGAGAGTTGAACTCCAGTGACTAGATCTCATTTCCTTCAAGCTCCAAGTCGTCGCAAATACTCCGTAACTCTCGGCGTGTAATAACAGCAGTGCTGGCTCGCTCAGGTTTGAGATAACTGTCTGCGACTCGGCGTAGATCGTCTAAGGTTACGGCCAGCACCCGTCCGCGCATTTCTTGCCGAAATTCGGGCGTGCGCCCCTGAAGTCCCTGGAAATATGCTTGGATTGCTTCATGGGCCGGTGAACTCGGAGCATCCTGACTCCGGATCACACCGAGGACCGCCTCCTCCAACCGACTTGCCGGCTGCTCACCGTGTAACCAATCCAACGAACGACTGAAATCGGTTAACGTTTCTTTTAAACGTGGGTCACGATAAGAGAAAAAGCGGAACGCGCCGGCATCAGCGTTGTAACCGGCGCCCGCGCCGTATGCGCCGCCGTGCTCGCGAATCTCACGATGTAGAAACCCTTCGCGCAAATACCCACCGAGTACAATTAACGCCGCTGCATCAGCATGCGCTGCCGGGACGCAAGGAAATGCGCGCGCGCAAAACTGAACCTGCGTGTTGGTAAACCAAGCTTGGTGTACAGTAAAATCGACTGGACTGAGTTCCAAGCGCTCCGCGTCGTAAGTCTCTCTGCCCACACTGCGCCAGCAGTTCGCCAAATCGCCTTCGAAGCTATCGTGTTGGCTGGCTTCACCAACGATCAGCAGCTGTGGTAGCGCGCGCAGTAGTTTTTGATGAATCGAGTTTAGTCGTTCGCATAACTCCGTGAGGCTCTCGACGCTATCCGCTGCGTCATCGCGGCGCTTAAGGTCATAAATGAATTCGGGCCCATCCTGCAATGCGTCGATATATCCACCGACAGACACCCCCGACTGCGCGGCTATCATCGCGAGCACATGACCGCGCTCGGTGATGGAGGCTTCCTCCGCTGCCCGATACTGAGCTAGCAGCTCACGGATCCGCCGCAATTCATCAAAGCGAGCATTGCACAGCGTGTCGCGCAGCAATTCGGCCAAGATTGCATGGTTCTTTCCCAGACCTTTGCCAGAGAGAGTAAAAAACGCACGGATCCTCTGCGGGTCGCGTACTTCCCCGCGGATCGAGACTGAACTGCGGGTGCTGCCGATCAACGCACGCCGGCGCTGCATCGCGAGATAATCGTCACCACCGCTGCCAAGCTCGGTC
>CAZBOQ010000031.1:0-5235 GCA_964493555.1 uncultured Gammaproteobacteria bacterium
AAACAGGAGTGTATTGTATGAAAATAAAGCTCAGTTTGCTGGGAGTCCTCAAGGACAAGACGCCGGACGGAGGGGTATTCGAACTGCCACAAGGGGCGACGATCCGTGATGCGATAACGACTCTCGACCTGCCGAAAGGGATTCACCTTGCATCCATTAATGGCGAATTTAAGCGTGAATTGAAAACCGTGCTCAGCGACGGTGACGAGTTGACGATTTTGCCCCCGGTCGCTGGTGGTTGATTATTAACCTAATGAATTGAGACGCCTAAGCTTCGACACGTCCGTCGCAGCGCCGTATGTCGGTTTTGGCACCATCCGTTACTAAACATCGTGGCATCGCGAAAACTGCCGCTATCCATCACAGTTTGAAGCAAACGGACGATCTGGTGGAGCACGAGTTAGAAACGTTCGCGTTACTGGTTTCTGATTTAAGAGGTTAATGTGCGACCCGTAAACGCGGACTCCTCATCATGCAGGTGCGGTAGAGTAGTGGGATGACGAACAACGTTAGCGCGCTTGAAAACGCCAGTCCCCAGACGATCGCTGTGGCGATCGGTCCCCACATCAGTGATTTGCCGGCGATGCCGGTGGCTAGGGAAAATAGCCCTGCGATCGTGGTTGCCGAAGTAATGAGGATCGGGATCACTCTACGTCGTGCGGCATAGACGGTCGCATGTAACAGGCTCATTCCATTTTCGAGTCGCGTGTTTGCAGCGGAGATGAGCACGATTGCAGCGTTGACGGAGATCCCGATGAGAGCGATCACGCCGTACATTGTGAATAGGCTCATTGGGTTACCTGTAACTAGCAGACCGAACACGACACCCGTAAATGCCAGCGGTATGGTGGTGATGATGAGGAACGGTTGGAAATAGCTGCGAAATTGCGTGCCGAGTATCGCGTAGATAAAACCGAGCCCCATCAGCCCCAACAACAGCATGTTATCGAATGATTCGTAGAGATCGTCGAGCTCTCCCGTGAGGTCGAGGTCTATATTGGGAAAATCTTCTCTGATGTGCTCCCATTCTGCCAATATGAGTCTGTTTGCCTCGACGGTGTTAATGGCTTCTTTATTGATTTCCGCCTCAATGGAGATTGCGCGGCGAAAGTTGTAATGGCGAATGTTCTGTTGGCCGCGTCCGTGTTCGACTGATACCAGTTCTTCCAGAGCGGTTGAACCGCCCCCGGGCACGGCAATCGTCTGGCGTAGCAGATCTCTTATATCATCCAGCTCCCGCTGGACCGGCAGTACCCGAACTCGGACTTCCTCACCTTGATCTTGGAAGGTGGTCACGATCTCACCATCGACCAGCGCCATCAACGAGCGATTGACGGCCTGCGGATTCAGGCCAGCGCGTTTGATCGCCTCGCCGTCGTGGCGCAGGACTAGTTCGCGATTACCGGGACGAAAATCGATCGTAATGTCAGTGACCTCCGGGACCGATTCCAGAAATGCCACTAGCAGGTCTGCGGCAGCCTTTATCTCGTCGAGTTCATCCCCACGGACCTTGAGGTTGATAGGTGCTAGAACGGGCGGGCCGCCCTCGATGCGCATGAAAGACTGGCGCCGTGGCCCCGGTATCCCGGTGACGGCATCCTCGATAGCCTGCTGGATGGCTGGAATGTCACGGCCATCCGAGCTCGTTGGTGCAATACTGAACATGATCTGTCCGACGTTATCGCCAAACAATGGTTCGGTTTCTGTAAACACCTGGCCGGCGTACGCGACGGACCCACGAAGCTCACTTTCCGAGACAACTGCGAGCGCCTTTCGTTCTATTTGGTCCAGTACTTCAGAGGTTTCCATTAGCGTCGCGTCTTTGTCCATCTCGATGTTGGCGTAAAACAGCGCTTCGGGATCGCCCTCAAAGAAATTGAAGCGGACTTGACCACTCAGCATGATGAGCGTTGCTAGGATAAATATGGTAAACGCGCACAGCAGCGAGCGGACTGGGTATCTGAGGACTTTCAATAGTGCCCTGGTGTATCGGATCCGAATTCCGTGGATAAACGCCGCACGTTTGCGTTGGGTGATAGAGGGGTTAGCGAAATTGACATTGAATACCACTACGTGTGCTGGCAACATCCAATAAGCTTCTAGTAGGCTGATGGCCAATGCCAGGCAGACAACAATGGGAATTACTTTCATGAACTCACCCATAATGCCCGGTAACAGTACGAGCGGCAGAAACGCGGCGATAGTTGTGAGGACAGAGGTTGTTACTGGCGCGAACACCTCTTTCAGTGCGGCGATCGCGGCATCAAGCCCGTTCTCGCCGTCCTGCAGTCGTTTGTACATGGATTCGACCACGACAACTGCATCGTCGACCAGCATACCGAGTGCAATAACTACGCCGAGCAGCACTAGGTTGTTCAAAGACATACCCATTGCATTTAGCACCACGAACGTCCCGCCCAGCGTGAAAGGGATCCCGATGCTGGTAAGCATTGCGATTTTTGAACCCAGGAAAACCCAAGTAACAATGAGCACCAGTATTAGGCCGATGGCGGCGTTGGTCTGCATAACCCTAAGCGCGTTCCGAGTGCTCACTGTTTGATCATCGGCTAGAAACAATTCCACGCCGGTCAACGGCGTGAACCCATTGCGCGTCTCTATGTAGGCTTGAAGATTGTCGATCATCTCAAGGACATTCGCGGTCTCAGTCTTGGTGACTGAGAGCATGACTGCTGGTTGGCCGCGGTAACGAACCAGCTCCTTCAGCTCTTCGGTTGCACGATGCAAGCGGGCGAGATTGCCAAGCTCAACCACGCCGTCAGCGGTGATGATAGGAAGATTAGCAAGGCGTCCCGGATCGGCATTGGTACCTTCCAATCGAACGATCCATTGGCCGTCCTTGGTGTCCAAATCGCCGGCGGACACATCTCTGAAGTAGGCCCTTACGGTGTCGGCGACGTCGGCTGGTGTGATGCCCAAACCTTCTAGCCGCTCTGGATACAGTGCGATGTGAAGTTCGGGTTGATGCAACCCCACGGTCATCACTCGATCGATGGCGTCCATGCGTTCAAGGTCCTTCTTGGTGTTGCGAGCATGTCTGCGCAGGTTCTCATCGTTCCCATGGGCAGTGACAACCACAGATGCTGAGGGGAAACCTGAGGAGGTGGTGAGTTCGTACACCGTCGGCGGTGTTTCAATTTCATCGGGAAGTTCGTCGGAGTACGCGGTTTGCACTTCACGGCGCAGGTCGATCAAACGTTTGTCGAAGGTGGCCTGGTCGATCCGATTAAAACGCACCAGAATGTTGGAAAGTCCGTCTCGGCTGGTACTGGAAACGAAGTCAATGTCCTGCACTGCGCGCTGTATGGCGTGTTCCAGCGGCTCAGTGATTCGTTTTTCGACATCCCGGGCGGCGGCGCCGGGGAAGCCGGTCCATACATTTACCCAATTGAAATTGATTTCCGGGTTTTTGGCGCGTGGCAGTTGCAGGTAAGACAGCATTCCCAACACCAACACCAGTGCAAAGAAGAGGTTTGCAAGTACGTGGTTATCAAGGAAACTGCGGTACCAGTTCAAGGGATAGTGTCCCGTCCAGTCGTAACTGACTCCCCGTCACGCAAATCCAAATAGCCTTCGGTGATGATACGGGTATCGAGGCCGGCATCGATCGGCGATGCGCGGCCGGCTTCGGCATCTGGTAGCCGGACGAAACGGGCTTTGCCGTCTTCCTCGATAAACACACCGAGCGCATCGGTGCGTCTTACTATGTATTTCCCAGGCAGATGTGGATGCGGATCGCGCCAGAGGATTTTTCCCGCTGCGCCTGGCAGCGCGCGATTATCGACAAAATCCAGCCGGACTTCACGATTACGCGTACGGGTGTTGACTGATGTCAAAACGGTTCTAATCTTAGCCTCGTAATGGTGTCCTGAATTCTCAAAGCGAATTGCATCGACCCGCTGCAGCGCCTCGACGTCGTCGCTGAAGACCTGCGCTGAAACTTCCAGCGCTTCCATATCGAGGATGTGTACGATCGCGGTGCCCACCTGTGCATACTGACCAACTGAACCGTCTCGCTCGGTGACGAGCGCACGAAACGGGCTAGTTACCGAACAACGCCTGACATTCCTTTTGGATCTATTGAGCCTCGAAGTGGCGGCGCGCCAGTTGGCTCTCAGAACTGCCAGTTCGGATTTGTGTTCGTCAAAAATCTCTTCCGAGACGGTCTGCTTGCGGGTTAACCGTTCGGTTCGATTAACGCGTTTTTTGGCCAAAGTGATACGTGCGTCTAAGGCTTCCAGTTGCGCTTGTGCCTCATCGCGGTTCGATTCAAAATCTTTACAGTCCAAACGCGCAATCATTGCACCCGCATCTATTACATCACCAACGCGTACCGGTAATTCGACGATTTGGGCGGCGATCTCGGTGCTGATATCCGTATCGTTCAGACTCACAACGGTTGCCGGTGCCGATCTCTGTGGATAGATCGCAAGCTCGGAAAGCGAAATGATGTCGACCGGGTTTGACTTTGCTGCTGGCGCGAGCGTGCTCGCTCCTAGCACGCACGTCAGAGCAAACAGTGATCGGTATGGGCTCATGTAACGCATAATTCGGCGAACACTCGATAGTACCGTAATTGCGATCTTACCGCTTGGCGGGGGGTATAATTTGGCAGGACCTTCAGGTACATCACAGTAAGGAACAACATTGTGTCTTATCAGACTCTACTTTTCGAAAAGAAAGATCGTGTTGCGAAGATTACGCTCAACCGACCAGATGAGGGAAACACTGTAACACTGGGGTTCGCCCAAGAGTTCAACGAGGTCGCCAGATTATGTGCCACTGACCGAACGGTACGGGCAGTCATTATTACGGCCAGGGGTAAAACGTTTTGCGCTGGCGGTGATCTCGCCGATTTTTCTTCACAGGGCGACAATCTCGGCAACTACATAGGTCAGGCAACCGCATTGCTACATCCGGCGATCGCCCGCTTTCATCGTATGGACCCGCCGGTGGTGACGGCGGTTAATGGGGTTGCTGCCGGTGGCGGGTTGGGACTGGCGATGACTGGCGACATTATTCTCGCTGCCGCTTCAGCTAAGTTTGTCGTGGCATACACAGCCGCCGGGCTTTCGCCGGATGCCAGTACTACCTATATGTTGCCTCGTTTGATTGGGTTAAGACGGGCCCAGGAGTTGATCCTTACCAACCGTCGGATCACAGCCGAGGAGGCACGGACGATTGGTTTGATAACCGAAGTCGTGGCCGATGACGAGT
>CAZBOQ010000032.1:0-8479 GCA_964493555.1 uncultured Gammaproteobacteria bacterium
TGCACGTCGATACCCTCGATTAACGCCGGTGCGTCAGCACCACTGCCACCCTGAACCACCAAATCACCCGTCACGTCCAGATCCACAAAACCGCCCGGGCCGAAGAAGGACGCATTTAGGTCAGTCGATGAAGCCGAGACAACCGCTGGAGCTGCCCCGCCCACACCGACAACCACACTGGCAGAATTGTCACCCTCACCACCGGTAAGCCTGACGGTGCCGCCGGACACGACGTTGATATTGGCACCTTCGATTAAAGCCGGTGAGTCATCACCACTGCCACCGAGAACATCCAAGCTCCCGGCCAAGGTGATGTCTACGCGACCAAATTCGTGGAAGGAAGTCTCAAGCTGGACGTTAGTATTTTCTACTGGAACGACCTCGTTCCCGTCCTCGGGCTCCCCAGGCTCCCCTTGCCTGACAAAGAATGTTGTAAACCCCGCCTCTGTCGCGCTGTCAGTACCACCGATGACAGACATGTCGACCACATCGGATACATCGACCCCTGCAATGCCGTTAATTAAGGCATGTTCACCATTGTCATCGCCACCGAGTATCTGGAAATCAGCAGTACCTAAACCGTCTACGGTCAATTTATGAACGCTGACGTTGATAGCGGAGCCATGCGCGTCCACAGTGATGCTACTTCCGGCCCGGAGTGATAGATCTTCCAGGTCCGCATTGAATTCAATACTCTGTTCTATACTAATGTGATCAGCGGACAACGCGAGCTCCCGACCGCCAAAATCCGCCGAATCGAACGACTCACTAACGATCAGACTATCCGTATCTGCGGCGTTGCCGATGTTGATGATATTGCCCCTGATCTGATTTAGTTCTGCGACATCGATTTCCAGTTGACCAGTAAGGTCGTCCGGCCCACCTATATCAATGCGCTGTCCAGGGGTGTTATTGCTGATAAAAACGTTAGCAGTTCCAGCATCGATGATATTGCCTATCACCATGTTATCGGCCTTCAGCGTGATGTCGTCACCGGCGATGCATTGAGGATGACAATGAGGTTTCGAAGGCCTTTCTTTAACGCCGGACTGAATACCCTCCTGCGGGATCGGTTCCTCTTCGATATCTGTTGGATTGTCTGTCTCCAGGCTGTTCCCGACCGTCGATATCACCCCTTCCCGCTCGCCCGGTGAATTGAGCGTTAGCGTGCCGTTCACCGTGATCTGGATCTCACCTCCGAGCTCGGTCCGCACACCGTGAGGAAACCCGCCGTGACCCAAATCCTCATCCCCCTCATGTTCCTCATCGGGGAGTCCGAACAATTCATCCGAAAAAATAATAGAGCTCAGATCCGTACCGCCTATTGTCAAGTCGCCGCTGTTCTGGAAAAAGATACCGGTGGAAGAGTTGTGGATGTGGGACTCAAGAAAATTAGCAGCCGTGAGTATGGGTTCTGCCTGCGTTCCAATCGATCCGCCAGAGGCATTGGTGAGTGCGATGTTTAGCTCATCAGTTGTGATCAACGAAGCCAATTCGTCACCAGACGTCATCAGGATCGAACTACCATTCGACAACCCATCGTGTTGGATTGAGGTTCTGTCGGCATTGATTCTCGCGACTTCGATATTGCCGCTGAGCGCACCGGGCGCCCCGCTCCCGAGTCCCATAAAGACGAAACCGGTACCCGCATCAATGGTCGTATCAGAAGCCATGATAATTTTGGCCGGCATTACACCTAGACCCACGATACTCTCGGCGTTAGCGCCGGGATGGTTAGCGACCAGTCCAAGCAATCCGTTATCAGTGGAAATGTCCGCATTAATGAGGATGCTACGCCCCGCTTCCAACGATAAGGCGCCGCCCGAACCATCTCCATTGGTGACAACGTCCTCGTTGATCGCGATCTCTGTATTGGCACGTACACCCACCCTGGAGCCGGTATCAGTAATAGAGGTGATAAGATCAGCATCAAAAGTCACCGTGCTCCCAACGTTTTCGCTGAACTGATCGTTGGTGGGTAATACCTCAGTACCTACGTCGTCTACCGTTACGAACTGCGAATGGAACACCGCAATACCATGCAAGTCACTTTCTGTGCTGACGTCGATCGCGCCCCGTTGAATGAGTGTTTCCTCACCGAATACCACAATAGAACCACCGCGCCCGGAGTCTCCTGCGCCTGTTGCACTGATGTCGCCGTAAACTTCAGTAATGCCCGCCGACAAAACGGCCACTCGCCCGCCGTCCCCGTCGCCGGTCGAATCGGCTATCAGGGTTGCGTCAGGGCTCAGCATTGTTTGCTCCGCGGTTGAGACGTCGGGGACGTAGAGGTCTTCGTCCTCTTCTTGCGCGAGATCCGCTCCGAGAACGATGTCTCCGCCCGTGTTAACGCCGCTGACGTCCAGCGAGGCCTTACCGAAAATCCCGACACGGCGCCCCGATATGTTTATCTGTCCCCCGTCACCAATCTCCCAGTCAGAATGGACATTGCTTGAGGCCATTGCCTGCACTGTACCCAACACTAGCGTGTCACCGGTTGTGCTTACTATATGTACCTCACCGCCTGTGACACCGTTTGCGTTGATTGAAGAATTGGCAGCGAGTTCAATATCGGATTCAGCAAGCAGGTGCACACGCCCACCAGCGTCCTTATAAACTGTGTCAGCATTGGCATTAATGGAACCGCTGTGATTAATGGTACCCGCAAACACCGATGCAGCGCCGCCGGCTGTCAGTAGTGCACCTAAATTTACAACCTCATCCTCTGGTGCCTGCACCTCGAAGCTGACGCCATCAACGTCGCTGATAGTCACCGAGCGACCGGCAGCCAAAACCAGATCTCCGCCTGCGGTTTGAACGGTGCCGCTGTTGCTAATGTTCGGTGCAATCAGCCAAATATCACCGCCATCCCCAGCTACCAGCAGACCCTCGTTTTCGATGACACCACCGTCGCCTTCGAACTGGTGATTATCGGCGAGAAAATCTTCATTGCTTATATCGAGACTGGAGACCACTAGTCCAGCGGTGTCGATCTCCGCGTTCGGTCCAAACACAACGCCGTTACCATTGATAAGAAAAACACGTCCATTGGACTCCAACTGCCCAAGGACCGTAGAGGTTTCTTGGCCTACGACGCGGTTCAGCACGGCGCTGACAATCGATTGCTGCGTAAAGGTTGTGATTTCATTCGCGTCGATACTGAACGATTGCCAGTCGATAATGGCCCCAGGTGAATTAGTAATGACCAAGGCGCTCGTGCCGGAGTTTGAAAACTCCACTTGACCCGACACCACCTGTGCCCCCTGCGGATTACCGAGCGCCAAACCAGACCAGACACTGAGTAGAACCCCGGGCAACAGTCCACGCCTCAAATGTCTCATTTCATTTGTCCTATCAAAACACTCAGCCCTTTTCCGCTTTGCCCACCTAGTACCGGATCAATATGTTGCCATGCAGTCTGGCATTACCTATCTTTGGTCCAGCGACAGTGCGCTGCCCTCTGGCAAGTGAATGTCCATAGTCGAGGGTGGCACTAATTTTATCGCTGAACTGATATCTCACACCGACACCAGTACTTGAAATGGTATCGCTGTCAATCTCGCCGAGTTGGGGCTCTTGTATATCCCGATGGCCAACATCGAAAAATACTAGGCCGCGCAGGTTAGGTAGAAAAGGTGCTTCCGGCGTCCACATTTCAACCGAAATGCGTACACCGCTATCGCCGGCAACCGCGCGCTCGTCGAACCCCCGGACCGAGTTAGCTCCACCGACCCCAAATTGCTCACCCGAAATCAGCGGATCGTCGGTTAACTGCGCGTTCATAGCCACGCGTGCGATCCACCCCTTAGGAAAATAATGATCGAAGAATCCGTTGAAACGGAACGCGTCCCAGGAGGCACTCGCGCCAGCGCGAGACAGCGCGTAAACGCGATCATTGTTATTGGCACCTGAGCCCCAGTTGCGGACGTACGAGGCCATAAAACCCATGAAGTTATTACCAGCCCGATAGTTCGCCTGATATCTAAAAGTGTAAGGGCGACTTCTCACATCCACACCAATCGGTGTGCCAAGAAAGTTCACGTCATTAACAAAATCGCGGTCTTGAATGTCAAAAGCCATTTCATGGGTATAACCACCAATGCGTTTCAACACATGCCGTGCACCAACACCATAGAACTCACCGGTACCGCTAACATCGAAGAAACCGCCGATGAGCCCACTGTTAACGTCTGATTTGGTATAGAAGGCAGTAACGTATGTTGAATAACGGTAGAGCGGCGCCTGATAATTAAACCCGTACTGTTCCACATCGTCAGCGTTTTCGGGCGACGTCGTATAGCTTCCGGTGATGCTATGGTCAAGATTGAATAGATTGGTGTACTCGGCGCCGAATGATATGCGCGAGCGACCAGTTGCTTTCCCACCGATATTACTGGCCGACATAAAGAGCTGCCATGGCCGGCGATCGTCAACACTGACAACGGCATCGACCGCGTCTGACTTGGCACTTTGTCTCAAGTTAATTGCCACCTGTTTGCGTGGGTGGCGGTTTACCAGGTTCAGGGAGCGACCAAAAAGTGCGGTATCCGGTGTCATGCCGGGTGTCAGCCCCGGCAAGCTGTATCGAATATTCTGATCGGAAAAATGTTGATTGCCCTCGACTATGACGTCGCCGAGACTGACCGCAACAACACGCAGTTGCACGATACCGTCTTGAAGTGTCTGCGGCGGCAGCGTCACGCGGTGAAAAGGATATCCGGCTTTGCTCAGCGCCGACTGGAGCGTGTCAGCGGCAGACATCAATCCATCCAAACCTTCGAACTGACCGGTATATTGACCGAGGATTTTCTCGCTAGCCTGAAAACCGAGCGGGTTATCGCCGACGACTTCGTAACCGTCGACCGTGAACCTCACAACCGGAATGCTCTCCTGCGCGCACAAACCGTTGCAGACCAGCAACGCCAACAGTAGAACCACCAATCGCCGCACTCGCAATCCTCCGGCACCGCACGCTGTCCAGATAATACACATGAACAATATTAATGCCTTACGATTCTATTATAATCCCCGTTCGAGTCTTGTAACGCGCGCGTTCGGGGTGTGATTAGTGTAGCATGATCAGTGCTCTCGCGCGGCGAGAAAGGCTATCTCTGGCCGCCTCTCACCCGTAAGATTGAGGTTGACCCGGCTAGGCGCCAGGTAGGCAAGCCGGTCATCTCCGTCCATCGCTAAGTTTGCAGACATGTTGTCCTTAAATTTCGCCAGTTGAGCAGTGTCTTCGCAGTTCACCCAGCGGGCTGCGGCAATTGACACTCCTTCGAAGGTGCATGACACCCCATATTCGTTGCGTAATCTCCAAGCCACAACATCGAACTGCAGCAACCCGACTGCCCCCAGGATCACCTCATTGCTGGTCAGAGGCTTGAATACCTGGGTTGCCCCCTCCTCGCTCAGTTGCACTAAACCTTTATGCAACGCTTTAGCCTTGAGCGGATCCTTGAGCACGACCCGGCGAAACAATTCAGGTGCAAAGTGAGGGACCCCTGTGAACTTAAGTTTTTCGCCCATGGTAAAAGCGTCACCGATCTGGATTGTACCGTGATTGTGCAGACCGATAATGTCTCCGGGCCACGCCTGCGCCGTGTGATCCCGCTCGCCTGCGAGAAAACTCAGCGCCGTCGAGAACTGTACGTTACGTTCAAGGCGCACATGGTGCATTTTCATGCCCTGGGAGTACCCGCCGGAACAGATCCGTAAAAATGCGATGCGATCGTGGTGCTGCGGATCCATATTCGCCTGGATCTTGAACACAAAACCAGAGAAATTTTGTTCACTGGGACTTACTTCACGCAGGGTTCCATCGCGACCTTGCGGTGGGGGCGCATGTTCTACGAATAAATCGAGCATTTCACTGATCCCAAAGTTATTAAGTGCGGATCCGAAAAATACCGGTGTCCGGATGCCCTGCACGTAAGCATCGGTTTCGAATTCGTGCCCTGCACCAGCGAGCAGTTCCACATCCTCGTTCAGATCTTCTAACTGGCTATCGAGAACCTCTTTCAGGCGAGGGTCCGAAAGCCCGTCGTAATATTCACCCCCCGAACTTTTCGCGTCACTCCGCGACTGAAATAGGCGCACGCGGTCCGAAAGGCGATGATAAATACCCCGAAACCGCCTGCCGCTGCCGATAGGCCAAGTAACTGGAGAGCACTGTATATTCAGCACGCTCTCAATTTCGTCCATTAGATCAATCGGCTCACGAGTCTCTCGATCGAATTTGTTAATAAAAGTGATTATTGGTGTATTGCGGAGCCGGCAGATCTCCATCAACTTGATCGTCCGTTCCTCTACACCCTTCGCTGCGTCGATTACCATCAACGCCGAATCAACCGCAGTCAGCGTACGATAAGTATCTTCCGAAAAATCGCCGTGGCCGGGCGTGTCGAGCAGATTGATTATGCGCCCCGCATACGGAAACTGCATTACTGAAGAAGTCACCGATATACCGCGTTGCTTCTCGATCTCCATCCAATCGGAAGTAGCGTGGCGGGAAGCTTTGCGTGCTTTTACCGTACCCGCAATCTGAATGGCACCGCCAAGAAACAGTAGCTTCTCTGTCAAAGTGGTCTTACCCGCATCAGGATGCGAGATAATGGCGAACGTTCTGCGCCTAGCGATCTCCTGTTCGAGTTCAAACACGGATTTTCAGCGATCGCCGTGTTGGTGAGAGCATCCTGGCACCTTATCTCACGCGGTTTCTAGGACAACAAAAGCGACTGCGAAATCTGCTTCGTCGGAAAGGCTGATATTGCTGGCGGAGATACCGTAACGTTCCACCAGCTCAAGCGCTTTACCATGACAGACAATCCCCGGTCTGCCGCTGGGTTCATGTCGTAAACCGATCTGGCGCGGCGCAATCCCCTGCTTGAAACCAGTTCCCAATGCCTTGGAAGTCGCCTCTTTGGCCGCGAAGCGCATCGCCAGGAACCTAACTCGTCGGCGGCTTACTTGGAAATCCTTTAACTCCTGCGAATCCAGTATGCGCTCGGCGAAGCGATCGCCAAACCGCTCCAGACTCCCGGCAATCCGCGATATCTGGCAGACGTCAACCCCGATACCAAAGATCATCTTCGCGCCTCACTCATCAAACGCTTCATCTTGCGGACCACGTGGGGGAACCCCGTGAACAGTGCTTGGGAAAAGATAAAATGACCAATGTTTAACTCGACTATTGCCGGGATCCTAGCAATCCCGGCCACATTGTCGTACGTCAGACCGTGACCCGCATTGACCTGCAATCCGCACCGTTCGGCGTGTGAAACAGCTTCAACAAATTTATTCAGTTCCCGAACTTGTCTGTCACCTTGCGCATCGGCATAAACGCCGGTATGCAACTCAACCACCGGTGCTCCAATCTCGGCGCTAGCCTCGATCTGTGCGACATCAGGATCAATAAACATCGACACGCGAACTCCCGCCCCTGCTAGACGGGCACACGCATCCCTACACTTGGGGACTTGAGCGACCACATCCAATCCGCCTTCGGTGGTCAACTCTTCGCGTTTTTCTGGCACGATGCAACAATCCGTTGGCCGAAGTTCCTCCGCAAGCATCAACATTTCTTCGGTCAGAGCCATTTCCAGGTTCAGCTTGGTCGAAACAGATACAGCCAACGCGCGTACGTCGTTTTCTTGGATATGTCGCCGGTCCTCACGCAAATGTACAGTAATCCCGTCTGCCCCGGCGTTTTCTGCTAGCAATGCCGCTTCGACAGGATCCGGATAGCTCGTTCCACGCGCCTGACGCAGCGTCGCTACGTGATCCACATTGACTCCCAACAGAATCTGTTTAACGGACATTGGCTGCACCAGCTCGAACGGGCGCGGTATTATCGAGGCGCACGCAGGATGGTTCAAGCCGGTAAAAACTAAGCCCCACACTGTCCGATATTTCGCTGCTCAGGGTTTATCGTCTGGGCACGAGTAATTCACGACTCGCAAGCGGTTTATCGCCCAAGAGTGATTTCAACAGAAATCGCATTAATTGTTTTGCTTCCGTAAGGCTTTGAGCACGAGAGAAATCATCTCGACCGATATCCAACAGCGTCTGGCCGGCGATGGCTAAGAACTCACCGCTCCCCGGTTCTACGCTGCTGGGACCTTGATGCAGAACATAAAAATACTGCGTCGCCGGATCTAAGACTGCACCAGAGACAACGTCATAATCGGTAATCGGCCCATAGCCAAGCACGTCAAGCAAGCTTTTCTCGAACTTGCGTAGAACCGTCTCTATAGGAGTTCCTTTGGCTAGTGCATGAAGGGTCGCATCGTAACCCGCATAAAGCACCTGATCGGGATCATTCCTGTGTACCAACCGAATAAGCAACTCATTAACGTAAAACGCGCTTGCTAGGGCCTCCCCCGGAAGACGCAGCGCTACGGACGCTGGTTCTATCGCGGTCAACGTGCCCAGATCTCCTCGCCCGCTCCACGACAGCGTGACCGGTCGAAACAACTGT
>CAZBOQ010000033.1:0-4312 GCA_964493555.1 uncultured Gammaproteobacteria bacterium
CATTGGCCCATCTGAATGCTGATATGAAAATCCCGATGATCCCTATTTCGATGAACTGCACCGTACCGCCCATTCCAACTCCCGAACGGGCTTATCGTGTCGGCCGTGCGTTGCGCGAGGTGATCGGTAACTATCCTGGTAGTGAGCGTGTGGCGGTGATCGGCAGTGGCGGTTTGTCACACGAACCGGGTGGGCCGCGTTACTTTTTCATCGATGAAGCATTTGACCAGTGGTTTCTGGGGATGATGGCCGCCGGTGATCACCAAAAATTGCTCCAAGAGTGCACTCTGGAGCGACTTGAAGAGGCAGGGTCGGGAGGCACAGCTGAGCGTATCGCTTGGGTTTCGGCACTTGCTTTTACACAGGGTGGTGCGGATGTGCTCGATTACATGCCCACCCACGCTTGGCGTGCAGGCACCGGCATGCTGATTTGGCCGGAGCTTGCCAAGTGACGACTACGACCGGTTAAATGGAGCTTGTAGGAGGCAAATAATGCGGGCGCATTTGTCTGTCTCCTACGGGTGTCGTAGTTTACGATCAGCCATTGTGTGGAAGTTCCTGGCCAGTATCGCCCCGGTAAAGCTCGGGCGGAGGTAAAAGCCGAGCGGTAAGGTCTCGACTCGATGGCCGGCATGATCCCAACCGGGCGCACGCGCTTTGGCGTTCGCGGCCTTCGGCCTGATCTGCAGATGTTGGCCGCGGTGCCCCGAGATCTGGTCGACTTTGCCGAGTACCACGAGTTCCATCAATTCTTCCCAATCGGCGGCGAGCTCTGCTTCTTGTTCGGCGGTTGGGCTCCAAAGCAATGGAGCCCCTATGCGCCGGTCGGGTAGTCGTATCGCGCGGTCACTCTCTATTGGTATCCATAGGACTCGGTGGAGCTTATGCCTTACCCATGAGTCACTCCAGGTGAGCTCGGCGTTATCGAACTGCGGTACAACGCAAACATAGGTTGACTCGGCTGGTTGTCCACCGCGGTGAATAGGGATCGTCTTGAGTTCTATCCGGAGGTCGACGAAATCAGGTTTTGCTGTACTACCGGCGTTCGCTCCCAAGACTTGTTCGAGAAGCGTCCCGACCCATCCTTTGGCACGGCGGAGATCCTGTGGGATGTTAGTCTGGAATTTATCGGCAACTTCTTTTAGTGAACTGCCGGCCAGTGCATGTGCGCGTTCGAGCAGCTCACGCTCAGTACGAGGCGGGACGGTTTTCGTGCTCAACATGAGCTCGGCTAGCTTGCTTCCAAGGCTGCAGTGATGGTCTCGCGTAGTTGTTGGAAAACGGCCTCGTCTGTAATTGGTTGATTGTCGTGATCGCTAATGTAGAAAATATCTTCGGCACGCTCGCCAAAAGTCGAGATCCGGGCATTCTGCAAGCGCACACCGCAGTCGTTCATTGCCACACCGATACGGGAGAGAAGCCCCGGTGCATCGGCGGTGACGATCTCCATGATGGTGCGTCCACCACGTTTGGACGATGGAAAAGAAACTTCTGTAGGTGTAATGAAATGCCGCAGTTTCCGATTGGGTTTTCGTTTGCTGGTCGGAATGGGCGACCTCAGAGCAGTTAGGTTAGTGCGTAAGGCTGTTTCGATCTTATTGATCCGTTCCTGGCCTTTTACGATCCCACCATTTTCGGCTTCCATGACAATATAGGTATCCAGGGCGAAACCGTGACGCGACGTAAAAATACGCGCGTCCTGAATTGTCAGTGCCAGTGCGTCTAAGGTGCCGGTCATGAGAGCAAACAGATTGTCGCGGTCTGATGTATAGATGAAGACCTCTGTACCTCCCCGTACTGTTTGTTCCCAGACGGAAATGAGCGGCAGCTGGTTTTCGTCCGCTTCAACGATACTCGCGGTTTGCCACGCTACCTCGTCGGGCCCATGCCGGAGGAAATAATCGTCGTCTAACGCCGACCAGAGAAACCGGACGGATTGTTCACTAGTACCTCGGTCTTTCAACATCGCGAGAGCCGCAGACTTGTTAGCGCTGATCCGCTCGCCGCGGAGCAACGGATTCTCGAGACCGCGGTGTAGGGCCCGCAGGGTGGCGTAATACAGTTCCTTCAACAGTGCGTCTTTCCAATCGTTCCAAAGCGATGGATTAGTGCCGCGAATGTCGGCTACCGTCAACAGATACAAATAGTTTAGATGAGTTACATCGCCGACGTGCCCGGCGAACTCATTTACTACTGCGGGATCGGACAGATCCCGTTTTTGGGCTGTTTCCGACATCTCCAGGTGGTTGCGTACTAACCAGGAAATCATTTTGGTGTCCCATTCGCTCAATTCGTGGGTGTTGCAGAAGGCGATGGCTTCCTGCTCTCCTAGTTTCGAGTGATTGCCGCCGCGACCCTTGGCGATGTCGTGAAACATGCCGGCAAGATACAGTAACTCGGGTTTTGGCAACTGGGTCATAATCTCGATCCAGAACGGATCTGTATCTTTCTTAGGGAAACTGAAGTAGCGCATGTTGCGCACAACTGCGAGGCTGTGCTCATCAACGGTGTACATATGGAAGAGGTCAAACTGCATCAGTCCTTCGACCGCGCTAAACACGGGTAGGTAACGCGATAGCACACCGTACCGATGCATACGGGCTAATTCGCGGCCGAGCCGACGAGGCTGGCGCATGATTTCCATGAATAGGCTTCGCGCGCGAATATCCGCGCGAAAGCCTTCGTCGATCCGGTTTCGATTATCACGAATGAGTCGGATGGTACTCGCTCGCACGCCTTTGATATTCGAGTTTTGCTGTAGCAGGAGGAACACCTCCAATAGTGCAAAGGGATAGCGCTCAAACACCTTATCGTTGCAGACTTCAATTAGCTGGTTGTGTATTTGAAAACGGCGATTCAGTTTTTTAATGTCTGGCTTTTTGCCCGTGCCAACGATGGTCTCTTGGAACAGCGCGAGTAGAAGTTCGTTTAGGCGGCCGATTTCGGTCGAAGACTGATAGAAGTGTTTCATGAATTGTTCTACCGCGCGGGTCTTGCGTTCATTATGGTAGCCGAACATTTTGGCTAGCTGCCGTTGGTAATCGAAAAGGACACGGTCTTCGCGTCGGCCAGTGATTAGGTGCAAGCCATACCGCACTCGCCAGAGGAATGATTGGGCAATCTCAAGCGCTCGGAGTTCGTCTTCGCTAAGAAAGCCGTGGGCAACCAGCCCATTCAGGGAATCAGTGCCAAAATGGCGTTTTGCGACCCAGGAGATGGTTTGCAAATCACGTAGGCCGCCGGGAGCTTCCTTCAGGTTAGGTTCTACGTAATGCGCCGCGTCGTCGAATTTCTCATGTCGCACCATCTGTTCGGTGCGTTTTGCGTTGAAATATTTTTCGGTTGGCCAGATTCGCTTAGGTCCGGTGCGCTTCTGCATATCAGCGAGGAGTAGCGGATCGCCATCTAACAGTCGGGCCTCCATTAGATTGGTGGTAATGGTGATGTCGTGACGTGCCTCTACAGCACATTCTCGCGGCGTTCGAACGCTATGGCCGATTTCGAGCCCGACATCCCACAAAGCGGCGACGAACTTACTGATCGCCTTGCTCGTCCTGGGGGAGGGCGATTTAGCCAAAAGCACAGCAATATCGATGTCCGAGCGTGGATGCAGCTCACCGCGGCCGTAGCCCCCTGTCGCAAGTAACGTGCGACCTTTGCCGATCAACTCGTTGTCTGCCCAAAGCCGGATCAACAACCGATCGATTAACTGAGCGCGTTTAGTGACCAGCCCGCGCACAGACACACCTTGCAGAAAGTATTCGTCAAGCTGTTTTTGAGACTCCGTAAGAACTTGTCGGAGTTCGTCGAGTGTTGCGCTGGGGGCGTCTAAGCCTTGCGCGACATAATCGAGAGCATTATTCAGGTCGTTGGCAAGTGCGGATACGCTCATCAGTCAATCAAAGCGGACTGCCTAATACACCTCGTCGGAACGTTTGGTTAATACCTCATAGCCATTCTCAGTCACTAGCACGGTATGCTCCCACTGTGCGGAAAGGCTGCGGTCTTTCGTTACTACTGTCCATTGGTCGGGCAACAGTTTTACGTGACGTTTTCCTGCATTGAGCATCGGTTCGATGGTAAACGTCATTCCCGCTTCCAAAGCGAGCCCGGTGCCGGCCGTCCCGTAATGCAGTACCTGAGGTTCTTCGTGGAAGCCGCGGCCTATGCCGTGGCCACAGTATTCGCGTACGACTGAAAAATTCCGTGTTTCTGCGTGATGTTGGATTCCGGCGCCAATATCGCCAAGTCGCACACCGGGTTTCACCATCTCTATGCCGACGCGCATTGATTCATAGCAGACTTCCGCGAG
>CAZBOQ010000034.1:0-5551 GCA_964493555.1 uncultured Gammaproteobacteria bacterium
GCCATTTTCTATGCGCTGATGGGTTTACCTATCTCTCGCTTGATCGACGCAGGGCATCGGCCACGTCTCATCGCGACCGGCATCGCGATTTGGAGCATTGCCACGGCTGCTTGTGGGTTGGCGGGTGAATATTGGGAACTATTAACAGCTCGGATATTTGTAGGCATTGGTGAAGCAGCGCTGTTACCTGGCGCGGTGTCTCTGATTGCGGATTATTTCCCGAGGGATCGTCGCGGTCGCGCCATGGGCCTGGTCGCCGCCGGAGGCGGATTAGGTAATGGCTTTTCCATGCTGGCTGGCGCCACGGTGGCGGCGCTGCTCGGGGCTGGCGCGTATCATTTCGCCTTAGTGGGTGAGATCGAAACGTGGCAAATCGCATTCATTGTCATCGGTTTACCCGGCGTCGTGGTCGCCTTACTCATGTTGACCGTCCAGGAGCCAGGTCGCCGTGCTCAGACGCAAACGGGGAGTGTACCGATACACGAAGTCGTGGCTTATCTTGTAGCCCACCGTCGCACTTATATTAGTTTACTTCTCGGTACTGCGTGCTATTTCATCGGGTATATCGCTTTTCTAAGCTGGGCACCGAGCTTGCTTATCCGCGTATTCAACCTCACAACGACACAAACGGGACTATTACTGGGTCTCACATTCTTGGTTCTCAGCTCAACCGGCTCAGCGTGCGGAGGCTGGTTGGCCGATCATTGGGTTAAGCGTGGATATTCGAACGGTAAACTCCGTGTCAACATCGTTGCGGCATTGGGATTACTGTTATTTGGCACAGTACTGCCGCTACTTTCGGATCTGCATACCTTTATACTCTTTCTGGTGCCGTTCGCATTCTTTTCTAGTCTGCTGCTCGGTACCGCACCTGCCTGCATTCAAGATGTCACTCCCAGTTCCATGCGCGGACAGTTGACCGCTTTGTACACCGGCGTGCTCAACCTAATTGGGTTAGGGCTCGGACCGCTAGCGGTTGGTGTATTTACCGACTACGTATTCAAGGATCCAGTAAAAGTGGGACATTCTCTGTCGATCGTCATTGCCTTTGCCGGCCTCACTTCGGCAGCAGTCTATATCTGGGGTTTGGCACCCTATACACAAACGCAGAAAACGCTGGACAGTTAGGTGGGACTTGGACGCGTTTGCAGCCGGCGCATTTAAATGACCGCCACTAATGAAAGATTCACAGTGCGAATTGTTGATCGATCCGAAAACGAATCCCGGTCACTCGTTGAAGAGCTGTCCGCTCATTCAACACAAACCGACTTCATTTACACACACCGATGGCAAGCGCATGTTCTTGTTATGTCGGACGATGCCACCGTCATCCACTCGGCTACCTCATATAACTCCGCTTGCGTTCGCCATATGCATCGTATCGATATCGCGGATCCCAAAATTGGATAACTCGGTCAACCAACTCAAAAAAAGCGCTAGCCCTGATGCTCGAACTCTATGACGCACATATTTCTCCCTGCGCCCAGAAGGTGCGGATCGTTTTGTGCGAGAAAAGTCTTCAGTGGAAGGGTCATCAGCTGGACCTTCAGGCCGGAGATCAGTTCAAGGAAGAGTATAAGCACCTAAATCCAAACAGTGTCGTGCCTACGCTCGTCCACGATGACGTGATTTTTATCGAATCCACTGTGATTAATGAGTACTTAGATGAGACGTTCCCGGCGGTACCTCTTAAACCGCAGTCCCTCATTCACCGCGCCCGAATGCGGCACTGGGTGAAACGGGTGGACGACGGAGCCCATGCGGCAATTGGCATCTTGAGCTTCTCCACAACTCGCCGCCATCAACTGCGGGCGAAAATGACAAACGAAGAGCTTGCGGAACATCTCGAGAATATCCCAAATGAATATCAGCGTTCTTGGCAGCGTGAGGTGATCGAAGCTGGCGTTAATGCACCGATAGTCACAGGCGCAATTCGCTTGTATGACAGACTTCTCACCGACATGGAAACGGTCCTACAACAGCACGAATTCCTCGCAGGCAACCGCTTCTCTCTGGCGGATGCCACGCTCACACCGTACGTGACAAGGCTCGAATGGCTTTCGATGGCGGGGCTGTGGACTAGGCGTCCAGCAGTTACGCGTTGGCTGGCAGCGATGCACTCGCGTGACAGTTATCGCCGGGCAATTACCGACGTCGTCGATACCGAATCAATTGCCGTTTTGCGGAAATATGGCGGACGAGCATGGTCCACGATTAGAGCGAAGTTGGAAGGTTAAATCGCCTCAAGCAAAACCTCTCTGGAGAAAACAACCCAATCCGATGTTATTCATTCCGACCGACTGGACAAAATAACCGTTCATTGCGTCGAGACAGACTGTGGCCGCCTTTTTGTCGGCGCCGATATTTTCCATTTTCACAATTCTTACTCTCGTTCACTGGGCCAGAAGATAAAACATAGGAACCAAGACGCTATGAGACCTGTGAACTGCTAGCGTGCGCTTCTTGAACGAATTTCAAAACTTCGTGATATCTCGCTATCCTGCCCCCCGCAGAGAAAGCTATTACTGCTTAGGCCACCCTTCGGATACACTTACCTCAGGCCCTGCGTCTTTCGGTTCTCTTGATGTTACTCAAAGGAGCAACCTCATGAATGCACCCGTATCCCGAGACCCCTTTTATTTTATCTCGTTCACTATCATGGCGATTCTTTGTCTTGGTGGGTTTGTACCCACTTTTTTTCTGCGATCGCAGTTCTTTGATGATCCCCTGCCAGTCTGGATGCATATTCACGGCCTGCTGCTTAGCCTCTGGTTTCTCATCGCAATCGCGCAATCATGGCTCATACTAAATGACAAACCGGCCTGGCATCGCCAACTGGGCATGGCTGCCGCAGCAGTGGCGTTAAGCGCGTTCATTCTTACTTATGTGGCGGTGGCATACCTCCAGGCGACCGGCGGGCACATTACCGGCGGCACGAGATTCAATATAATTTTGACGTCTGCGTTTACCTGTTGTGTGGCGTGCGGTATTTACTATCGCTACAAACCCCAGGTGCATCGACGTTTGATGTTAATGGCTACTGTGGTGATAACAATTCCCGGATTTGACCGGTTGATTAGGCATACATTCCAGTCGAGCTTTCCGTCGTTGACCACACAGAGGGCGCAAATGATCGTGTTGGGCTTTATCGTGCTCTTTACAGGAATAATGATCTACCGTGACATCCTGGAGAACAGACGTCCGGCGCTTGGCACCATGTTAAGTTTTGTCTGTTTTATCGTCGGAGGCACTTTAGGCGGGTTGTTCGTCGGCACGGATCTCTGGATATCTATGGTGGATTCATTTGTGTCATCCCCGGTAGCGGGAACCGAATTAGCGCATTGAGGAGCCAATGACAGCATGAGAATTAAGGTCGTAATTTTCGCCCTGGGCACCCTGGTTGCGTTACCGACAATGGCTCTTGATGCCGATGCGGTATACATCAACGGCAAGATCTACACCGTTAACGATGCGCAGCCATGGGTCGATGCGGTAGCGATCCAACACGGTCGGTTTGTCGCGGTCGGTTCTGATGAGGACATTCATGAGTTTATCGGACCTTCTACTCATGTGGTCGACCTTGGCAGCCGAATGGCCATGCCGGGAATCCACGACGCACACATACATTTGTCCTACTCTGGTTTGAAGTGGACTCATGAATGCCGTTTGCCGGTGGATCCCTCGCTCGATGAAATCGTATCCGCTCTTAAGCAGTGCCGCGCCGAGCGTCCGAGCGAACCTTGGTTGGTTGCTGGAGAGTTCAATCCGAACGTGTTACCTAACGGTAAGATTGACAATAAATTCTTGGACGAAGCATTTCCAAATATTCCGGTGTATCTGTACGACTACTCTATCCACCATGGCCTCGCTAATTCGACCGCACTAAGCCTGGCTGGCATCAATGAGTATAAAACCGATCCGAGCGGCGGGCGGATTATCCGCAATTCAGACACTGGGGAGCCTACCGGCGAGTTGGTTGAGACGGCAACCGCGCTTGTTACTGCTGCAATCCCAGCGTATCCGGATGCAGTTTATCGCGACGCAGTTCTGTGGGCAGTACGGGTTGCAAATCGTTATGGCATCACCTCGGTACAGGAAGCATCGGCTACCAGAGAGACGTTGGTCGCCCTCAAAGAATTGGATGAGGCTGGCGACCTAAGCTTGAATATTGCCGCACATCTCGTTTGGGGCAGTCCAAAATTCGGGGCCCTCAATAACCAAGGACTCGAAAGACTCATCGCCTCGCGTGAAGCCTATCGAACGGCCCACGTAGACGTCGATTTCATCAAAGTTTGGATGGATGGTGCACCACTTCCGCCCCATACGACTCAGGCTAGTATTGATGCTGATGGCCGAGTCGACGAATCGAAGCTATTAGTTACGGAGAAAGTACTGACAAGAAAACTCCTTGAATGGGACCGCCAAGGCGTAACAGCTAAGATACATGTCGCTGGTGACGGCGCTGCACGGGTAGCGTTGAACGCACTGCAGGCGATGCGTAAACGTAATGGCCAATCGGATCTTCGTCATGGACTAGCGCATGCCGGTTTCCTATCGCCGCAGGATATGCCGCGCTTCAAGAAACTTGCTGTGGATGCCGAGATGTCGCCGGCCATTTGGCATCTCACCGGTGCACTCGCGATGCCCTCGGGATTCCAATTTAAAACGCTTTACGACCACGGTGCGCGTCTCGTCGTAGGTTCCGACTGGATAATTACGCCGGATCCGAACCTGTTTCCGGCGCTGGGCGGCATGCTTGACCGAGGAGAGGAGTCAATCGATCTTGGATCAGCGCTACGAATATTGACGTTAAACGGTGCAGCGGCGGTTGGGGGTGCAACTGAGTTTGGCAGCATCGAAACCGGCAAATCGGCGAACATGATCGTGTTGAATCAGAATCTGTTCGCTATCCCCAAGCAGAAAATTAAGACAACGGAGGTGATGCGAACCATCTTTGAGGGCAAAATCGTCTACAGCCGAGGCACGTTTAGTGAGACGCCTTAGAACCGTTCTCAGAAAATACAATGAAGGTAGGACAATGTGCAAATTAAACAAACTATTTCTGCTTACTAGTGTCATCGGCCTTGTTGCTCTGGCACCCCTGCATGCAACCGATCTCAATAATAAGCCCCGGCATATTTTTCATAAAAAAGGATCCACTGAGATCCATTCTTTCAGAAAATCAATAACGGAATTTAAGTTAACTGCGGTACACACCGAAGGCCGTTTAAGCTTCGTTGATGAAACCTTCCTACCTGGAATGGATTCTTACCCGGGTCATACTCACAAGTGGCACGCGGAGATCTTCTATGTGTTATCCGGACGGATGCAGTGGACCGTTGCTGGTGAGACACAAACGCTGGTAGCCGGCGATTTGGTTTACATCCCGCCCCGCGCTCAGCATGCTACCCGGGTGCTTGGGGATGAGCCGGTTCGAGCGCTGATGATTTATGAACCAGGCGGTTTTGAAGAGGGTTATATGAAGAGATCTCAGTACACACCGGAACAACTGGAAGACCCGGCAGTACGTGCTGAATTGCTCAGCTTCATG
>CAZBOQ010000035.1:0-2859 GCA_964493555.1 uncultured Gammaproteobacteria bacterium
CCCACGATAGGTGGCAGATCGGAAGAGGTTCGCACCGACTCATTATTGAAAGCCAAGACCACGTCTCCAGGCTCCAAACCAGCATGGGCGGCCGGGCTGTCGGGCAGCACTTTGGAAATAAGGGCACCGTGCGGTTTCTTCATTCCGAACGACTCAGCGAGTTCGACCGTAACATCCTGGATCAATACCCCTAGCCAACCGCGGGTGACTTCGCCTTTGTCCCGTAGTTGTTGATACACATTGCGCACGACCTCCATTGGGATGGCAAACGAAAGGCCCATAAAGCCGCCCGTGCGGCTAAAAATCTGTGAATTAACACCAACCACCTCACCATCGAGATTGAATAAAGGCCCACCGGAGTTACCAGGGTTTATTGCAACGTCTGTCTGAATGAAAGGCACATAATTTTCGTTTGGAAGACTGCGCCCCTTAGCGCTGACAATTCCGGCAGTTACTGAATGGTCGAATCCGAACGGCGACCCGATAGCCAACACCCACTCGCCCACTTTCAACGATCGAGCGTCGCCCAGCGACACAACCGGAAGGTCCATCGCATCGATTTTTAGCACCGCCAGATCGCTGCGCTTATCACTACCAACGAGCTCTGCCGTAAATTCACGTTGATCGCTTAACCTGACGACGATTTCTTGCGCATCCTTGATCACGTGATAGTTAGAGATAACGTAACCATCCTTTGAGATAATAAACCCCGAGCCCAGGGAATTACGCGGCATGGCGCCACCTGGCGCACCATCTTCACCAAAAAACCGCCGAAAGAACTCCGACAACGGAGTGTCTTCCGGAAGCTCTGGCAAATTTCGCCCGCGGGAATTGTTCCGCGCGGGTTCCGGCTTGATGGTCGTGGCAATATTAACAACGGCAGGTGCAGCGCGCTCGGCTAGATCGGTAAAATCAGGCAATTGGCGCGCCAGGCCAGTAGGGGGAAACATACATAGGGTAAAACCCAAAAGCGCACTGCTAGCTACTAATCGAAACATACTAACTCCCAGGCAAGTGGAGCAGGTGATTCTGAAGATACTCGTGCACAGATTCAACCGGCAATCCCTCTAACGGCCCGGCGAAGGTAGCTGATGGAGCCGAGATTCGTCACTGGTATTCGATTTCGTAACGGACCCGGCAATCTGCTGCAGAGTCATTGACGGCACTTCACCGACCACGGTCACCTGAAAGTCACCGACTGCTCTACTATAGGCATTCACTGCACCCTTGGCGGTAAAACCGTTTAGTTGCTCACCAACGCCTGCATGTTTCTCTACGAATACGGAAACCATAGCCAGGCCGTCACTGAAAACCATGTGGTCTACCGGCATCGGGCTCGCTGCAAAAGCCTGCACGGTGTGCCCATCCATCCTGAACCCTGCCGGCAGCCACCCAACTTCCCAATGCTCGACAGTCCCAGTTACCGGCGGAACGGACAAATGCTCCTGTGTTATCCACGTAAACCCACCCGAGGACATGTCGGGTTCCAGCGCTTCGTCAGAAATATTCTCAGGCAGTTCGATTTGGGTAAAAAGAATGCCTTCTAGTTGACGTCCATCGACCCCCAGTACAGCCGACTTCAGTAGCAGACCGCTTTCCTCATCGATCCAGAACTTATACCCATAACGGGTCGGTTTCAGGGGTTGAACTGAGCCAATTGCCGTCGTTCGGTCAGCGATGCGCTCTTTCCCTACCAACCGAAACTCGTAATGATCAGCGATCCGAGCAAGCGGCTGTGAAAAACTGCTCGGTAGCATTTTGCTACCGTGGCCCTGTTCGACGATGACAATACGCCGTTCAGGATAAATACAGATCACCTGCTCCCCATTGCGAATCACTTCCCTGGCGTTGCCCGACAAGGACACCAAGCGCTCGACCGTGCCTTCAGCATCGGCACGATGGATGATCCGCATCGTGTCACTGCGATCCCCGCGTCTATAAACGAACACTCCGTCATATGTGCGGGTAGTCGCCGCCACACTCATCCGTTCGACCAGTCGCTGCGCTTCGTCGAACGGAGAACTGAACAACGGGCCAGAGAAAAAGACTAACAGGCACAGGCCCATTTGCACTGCCGCCTGTCTCGGCCGCGAACAGAAGAAAAGACTATTATTCGGTTTCAGAACCAACGATTCGAACGTAGGGCAGAATACCGGGAACACCCAAGTTTGACCGGTACTCGCTGTAATTGACCATATAGCTATTCAAGCGTGAAACGGCCGCGGGGCTGACGTCGTCCCAACGCACCACCGAAATACTCGCTGGTTCGACCGGTGTCTGGAACCTCTGTTGCGCTACCGGGGGTTGAGAGTTGATTTCGACTGGCGTTTGCATGCGTTGTGCGCCGATCACCGCCAGGGCCGCTACCGACGCGGCAATCGCGAGACCGGCAAGGGGCTTCAGCGCCATTTTAACGCCACGGCGTGTGGCCAAGACAGTCGGCTCAGCCTCGATCGCCGCACTCACCTTAGCCGCTAACTCTAAATCAATCCGGCCAGGAAGTTGCCCACGCATCGCATCGCCTATCATGTGATAACGAGCCCATGACCCGCGCAACTCAGTATCGTTCATAATCTTAGCTAGGGAATCAGTTTTGCTAGCGTGACGGTGGCTACTTCCTCCATCATCGTCGAGGTCCATGGCAGCAGACAACTGCTGCAGCGCGTCAGTGCGTTGGTCCATTGTTAACTATCACTCCAGTAGGGGCTTTAACTGTTTATCAATAGCTTCACGAGCACGAAATATTCGCGAACGCACCGTGCCGATCGGGCACTCCATAGCCACCGCGATATCCTCATAGCTTAGGCCCTCGACTTCGCGAAAATTAATCGCAGTTCGCAGGTCTTCGGGTAATTTTTC
>CAZBOQ010000036.1:0-10521 GCA_964493555.1 uncultured Gammaproteobacteria bacterium
ATTTTCTCAAAACGCTCTGTCCGTTCAGGTTCTTTCAGCGCCGTTGCTTGAGCGCGGAATCTCTCGCTGCCGACCTCTACCTGAACATGTGGATTAGCCATCAAATTGTAATACCAGGGAGGATTGGCCGGCGCCCCAGCATACGACGCGGCAACGAAATATCGGTCGCCGTCCGACGCATAGACCAGCGGGTTAGTACGCACGCGTGCCGTTTTCGCGCCTTCGGTTGTCAGCAGCAGGAGCGGGATCTGTTCGAATCGCCCCCCAACCTTGCCTTCGTTCGCACGAAACTCCTCAATAATGCTTTGATTAAACCTCTTAGTGTCCATGGCCAATTCTCATAACTTTCCCAAACAGGGGCCGACTGAAATGGTCTCAAACAAATGGGCAGTTAGCATAAGTGTCGGATACACGGCCCAGCCCAAAGTTAAACAGGACTAGATTACCGAAAAAAGCCTTACGACTACAGACACTTTTACCGTTTGCAAACCAATTCTTTGGGAACGCAAGGAGAGAAGGACCGATAACTCCCTATATGTAAGAACACTTCAGACTTAAACGAGGCAACCAACCTAGAATTTTTCTCAGAACCGCTGTGTCCAGACGAACCGAGCAAAGAAGTCGGCCTCCTTGCTTCGATAGGACCCGTCCTCACGCGCCCAATCGTGATTGACCGTCATTGTCAGTTCGTTACCGGGAACGACGATCCACCGGAGCTGGCTCTGCAAGGTGGCAATATGGGTTTCTGACTCCTGTTGAAGATAATTGGTCCAAGACAGGGTCGGCGTGAAATTAACATCGAAGCGCACCCGGTTTATCTCAATGTCGAAGTCACCATGTGGCAGACTCATATCAAATGTGCGCCGTTGAAGGACGACATTGAAGTGTGGAGACGGCCGCCAGCTCAGCTTCGACCGGATGTCAATTTGATCACCGTCGTAAAACTCACCCATCTTGTATATAACCTCCAGCGCGAGTGGACGATAGGCAGCCGTGCGTATCTCGCCAAAAATACTGAACTGGTCATAACTCCCAGGTGGAATGACCACATTAGGCTGAATAGGAAAGGGCGCAAACAATGTCTCATTTTCCCAATTGAACCACAGCGTCAGCTCATCACCCGCATGGCCTTCAACGTCGAATAGCCGGGTCCAGACGTAGGCGCTTTCCAATTGGTTATCGGTATTAGTAATAAACGAAGATTCCGAACCCCAGCTCATGGCTCGAACAAAGCGATTGTTCTTCGGCCGCACGCGATAGCGCAAATCTCCGGTGTACTGTCTGATCCCACGACGATTTGCGAATCCCAAGGCCGGGTTGAAGTTGCGCTGGATCTCTATGTAACCAGCCTTAGCATTCCAACGATCGTTAGGGAAATCCAGCGTTACGCCGTAGGCAAGTTCGTCACTATCAACACCCTGGGAGAACGACTTCATAAAAAACGCATCGGCCACCAACACTTGGGATCCAGCGAAATTGCTGTTGCGGTAACGGTAATCTACGCCGGCGACACCATTATCGGCGTTGTCCGCCGCCGGATTGCCGTAAGTCAGAATTGCTCCCAAGCGCGACTCGCGCTGCACATCCGCCGCCACGCGCACCACCGAGAGATTCTTGGAACCGATCCCCTGCCCACCTCCCATCTGGGTGTTAAGGAGCCCTAGGGTATAACGGCCAACACGACCGCTCAGCTTCGTACCGACGTCCAGATCCAACGGCTCCGGGTTCTCCCGGTCGAACGGTAATCCGATCCGACGTGAGAAAAACGGAATCCCGTTCGAATTGACCAGACCTCCAAATTGAAAAATGTCGGCATCGCGCACAAAAAAGTCGCGTTGTTCGGGAAAGAATAAATTAAACCGAGTAAGATTAGTTTTAATGTTGTCGACCACTGCATCGGAGAAATCTGGATTAATGACCAGCGAGGCGTTAAGAGACGGTTTAAGCTTGTAGATGATCTCACCACCTGGCTTCGGTAGAAAATCGTTATCGTCCTCATCGAATCTATGTCGATAACGCGTTGCAAGCTGCGGTATAATGTCCAGCCCTAATCCCTGATCTAGATCACGTAGTCCCCTAATATCCCCGTAAGCAGCCACGTATGCCAGACTGATATCCTGGTCGTGGTTAGCCCAGAGTGAGAATTCTTTGCGTCGCGGAATATAACGTTCGAGCTCGAGACCCCAAACCGATGAACCTGATTCGAAAGAGAGGGTTTTAAACGGGATAGCGAACTCCGCTACCCAACCTTTAGCGTCACGACTCGTGGCGCCATACCAAATCCCATCCCACTCCAGGTTATACACACTGTTCTCTTCGACACGACAATCATGTTTGCTACCGGCAGCGTACAAGGCAAAACAAAAAGCATTCCGTCGATCCAACAACGAATCAATGGCGATGGTAAAAGCATCGTCGGAGAAGTAACCCGAGTCCTCTCTAAGGTCACGTGCGGTGATCTTGTCTGGTGTGCGATCGTAAAGTCGTGCTGCGATATAGATCATGTCTTTGTCGTACGCTACGTAAGCAACCGTCTTTTCAGATGCTGGCGCTCCTTCCACCGGCACACGCTGAAAAAATTGATCTATCTTGGTCGCTTCTAACCAGGCCTTGTCATCCAGGATGCCGTCTATCACTGGCGCCGACGTGATCCTCGGGATATCGATCCTCGGCTCATTAGCGGAGGCAGGATTCAAACCACAAAATAACACCAGAATCACACCGCTTATAGCTGCGTAATAAGATGAAATCATGTCGGTAATACATTGATGGATATGACAATCATCGGGTCATCTTGACCGCAGTTTGGCCTTACTGTCAATTACCTTGTCAAACTCAGTATCAGCGGCTTTGATACGATAGGGGCAAGGAAACTCCCAGTGGGGAAGCCGCCATGCAATTTGGTGTGGATATCGCCGCCAAGATAGACGATTGGCAGCTCATAGCGGATGTAGAGGCATTGGGCTTCGACATGGCCTGGATAGCAGACTCGCAGATGCTCTGGTCCGACTGTTATGCAACGCTTGCCTTGGCCGCCCAACATACCTCCCGGATCAAACTTGGGACCGGCGTCGCGGTGGCACCAACACGGCTCGCACCGGTAACCGCACACTCCATCGCGTCGATTAACCGCCTTGCACCAGGACGGGTTTTTCTGGGTCTGGGGACTGGGCATACATCCATGCGGGTAATGGGCATGCCGCCGATGAGCATCGGGAAATTCAGAAAGTACGTACGCGTCGTTCGCGGTTTATTGGACGGCGATGAGGTTGAATTCACCCACAACGATAAATCTCGCTCCATCCGTTTTCTCCACCGGGACCTCAATTTCATCAACATCGACGATCGCATACCGATCTATCTCGCCGCCAACGGTCCGCGTGCACTACAAACTGCCGGAGAGTTTGGTGATGGCTGGATATCCGGAACCAAACCCTCAGCGGACGCGTTTCAACGCGATTATGCCGAAGTCGAAGCAGGCGCAACCAAGATCGGACGAACGTTACCAGCGCGTTTTCTGACTGCGGGCAATACTACCGCTGTAGTCCTCAGACCCGGTGAAAAGGTCGACTCGGCCAGGGTGATCGACAACTGCGGTTCACAAGTCGCTTGCGTGCTTCATTTCGTTTACGAAATCGTTAAACAAACCGGTAACGAGGCTATCGTCCCCGTCGCATTCAATGGCATCTGGGAAGAATATTGCGCCCACGTCGCGAAGATGGCGACCCCGGTAGAAAAACGCTATCTCGAGATCCACGACGGCCACTGCACGTATCTGCGCCCAGAGGAGCGACGCTTCATGACGCCAGAGGCTATCCATGAAACATGCCTGGTTGGCGAGCCCGAACAGATCATCGAACAAATTCGCAGCGCCGAAGCAGCGGGCCTCAAACAGGTTGTCCTGCTACCACCGCTCGCCTCGGCACGTGAAGTGTTTCGTGATTTTGCCGAGCAAGTCATCGCCCGTTATTAACACAACCTCGACCTCACGCCTTCCAAGCTAGTGCTCTTCTCATACCTTTGTCTGAAACTGGACACAGCTGGCATGTCGCTAACTTATAGCACAGCGTATAGTCGCATCTACGAAATACCCGACACGGGAGAGCCAAAATGATGAGAACGGGGGCGCAATATCTGGCGGGCATCCGCGATGGTCGCCGAGTACTGTGTGAAGGGGAATATATCAAGGATCTCACCACCCACCCCAAGACCGCGGATTACACAAAAGCAATCGCTGCGTACTACGATCTCCATCACGATCCCGAACATCAAGAGCACGTGACCTTTGTCGATGATGCTGGCGTGCGTCGCAGTAAGCAATGGATCTGGCCGACCAACAAAGCGTTGGCACGCGAACGTAGGATTTATACAGATTATATATTTCGCCAGTTCAATGCCGGCATGTGGGGACGGCTGCCGTGCAGCTGCAACCCAGTAATGATGACCATGGTCGATGAGCCCGAGGCCTGGGAGAAAGCATCGTTAATCGGCAAAGGCCGGCCATTCGCTGACAACATACGTCGCTTCTGGAAAGACTTACACGATGGCGATTTAGTTATGACGCCAATGAATATTGACGTATCTGGCGATCGCTCTGATCCCACTTCGGAACGCCCGATGCTGACAATAAAGAACGAGCGCGACGACGGCATTATCGTGCACGGCTGGAAAGCGGTCAGCACCGGAGGTATCTTCGCTGACCACATCCAGTTGGGCGTGTTTTTCTCGCCCGGTACCCGCCCAGAACAAGTGATCTATGCCCGCACGCCGGTGAACACTCCCGGGATCACCCATGTCACCCGACCGTTCTTCGGGCGACCGGAAGCCACTGAATATGAGTACCCGTTCTCGTCTCACGGCGACGAACTGGATTCAATGGCTTACTTCGACGACGTACTGATACCGTGGGAGAACGTATTCCACTTGGGCAACATGGACCATGCAGCACAATGGCCACAGAAGATTTTTGATTGGGCGCATATCGACATGCAGATCCGGCACTCGGTACATGCCGAACTGCTCGCTGGTTTAGCTCTCATCCTAACTGACGCGATTGGAACCTCGCAGTTTCCGATTGTTAGCGCAACCGTTGCTGATTTTGTCCGTTTTCGTGAAACCTGCCGCGCTTTCATCATCGCTTCGGAAGACGCCGGCGCGCAGACCGATGGCACACTCTACAAACCGGATGAAACCTTTGTGAATTTTGGCCGTGCATATTTCACCGAGAATTTCGGCGCTCATGTTGAGAAGCTAATCGATCTCTGCGGCCGCGGTATTATGCTCTCACCCACCGACGCCGATCTAGACGACGAATATCTTGGCCCTCCGCTTACCAAAGCACTCGCCGGCTCCAACATCAGCGCCCGCGATCGCACCAAGATATTCAAAGTCATCCGCGACCGTTATCTATCCGAGGCTGGGACCCGCAACCAGGTCTTCGAGCGCCTGAACGGAACGCCGCTGGTGGTAATGCGATTCCTAACGCTCCAACGTATGGAATATTCGGTCGACGGACCTATGGCGGAGCTTGCGCGTAACGTATGCGGGCTGGGTGACGCCGAAGAACGTGCAGCACGGGCTGCGGAGGAACGCGCGAACAAGTAGCTCGCAATCCCACCTGTTCTCAACTCTCTCCCAAAGAGACAGTGAAGTGCTTATATGCACCTAAACTAGTCGGTCCCTATGGGAGAGGGGTCGGGTGAAGGTTAGAATACCTGTCCAACGAACTGATCGTACCTGGTGCAGGAGAACAGATAATGGCCGAAGCATATATCGTTGATGCAGTCCGGAGCCCTACCGGCAGGCGTAAGGGCAGCCTTGCTGACGTACATGCCGCTGACCTCGGCGCACATGTCATCAAAGCGATCGTTGATCGCAACGGGATCCCCGACAACGAATACGACGATGTCATTTTCGGCACGATTGACGCCATCGGACCATTGGCGGGAGATGTCGCCCGTACCTGCTGGTTGGCCGCGGGTTTAAGCGAAGAAGTACCGGGTGTCACGATCGATCGTCAATGCGGATCATCCCAACAGTCTGTTCACTTCGCCGCGCAGGCGATCATGGCCGGGGTAAACGACTTAGTCATCGCCGGGGGCGTACAGACTATGACCAAAATCCCCATAGGAACCTCGATGACCGCTGGTACAGCACTGGGATTCGACGACCCTTTTACCGACTCGCCGGCATGGGTCGAACGCTACGGAGACGACCCACCTACCCAATTCAAAGGTGCACAAATGATGGCCGATCAATGGGGATTCTCGCGCGAGGATCTGGAAGTGTATGCACTGGAGTCACACCGGCGAGCCCTGCAGGCGATCGAAGAAGGTCGCTTCGACAAAGAGATCATACCGTACAACGGTTGCGCCATGGACGAAACCGCGCGCGAGACATCACTGGAGAAGATGGCCGAACTCGATTACATCTTCGGCTTGAAGAAAATTACGGCGGGTGTCGCAAGCCAGACTTGTGACGGCTCGTCAGCGGTGCTCGTCGCGTCGGAAACAGCTCTGAAACGCTACGGTCTTACCCCTCGTGCGCGCGTGCATCACATGGGCGTACGCGGCGGAGATCCCATGATAATGCTGGCCGCTCCCATCTCGGCGACCGAATACACGTTGGAGAAAGCAGGGATGAAAATCGAAGACATGGATCTCGTCGAAGTCAACGAAGCATTCGCGCCAGTGCCCATGGCGTGGCTGAACGACATCGGTTATCCGCATGAGCAAACCAATGTCAATGGCGGCGCCATTGCCTTAGGCCACCCCATCGGCGCCACCGGCACGAAGCTCATGACAACGCTGCTGCACGAATTGGAGCGCACCGGCGGACGCTACGGTTTGCAGACCATGTGTGAAGGCGGTGGCCAAGCAAACGTAACGATTATTGAACGGTTGTAGGAGGGTGAACGCAAAGCACGCTCTCCCTTACGGAGAGCATGCTAACTGGGACTTCGATATACAACGTCAGGTCTCCGGCGTCGTGGGACTGACAGCTAAGGAATAAACTCCGGTTTCTCTCCTCGCACCCATAGCCGGTGCATTAACCGATAGTATTTCGTATCGTCGTAAAGCGTGCCGGTATGCAGGGAGCAGCGGATGTCCCATATCAATACGTCGCCTACCCGCCATTTATGTCGAAATACGAATTGTTCCTGAGTTGCCCATTCGACCAATTCATCGACCAGCGCCATCGCCTCATCGTTCGGCATACCGACGATCTCCTTCACGGTTCCACTGGAGATCCAAAGTGCCCGACGTCCGTCCATAGGATGCGTGCGATTCTACGGATGGTTGACTTCCGGGTTCTCATCTTGCAGTTCCGCACTCACCCTCATACCGTTGTAAAGACGATTTTCCATCAGATGTTTGTAGCTGTGATGCAGCACCAAACCACTCAATTCCTTTTTACGGGCATCAGGCAATGCGTCGTAGGCGGCACATAAATCCGCTAACAATGTATCGCTACCCTCCGGCGGCACCTCCACGGCATATAGCATCGTACATTTAACCGGTTTCTCTTTGAACGAATAATCGGTATGCCAGCCGATTCCGTCATTATGAGCGCCAATGGGTTTGCCGGTGGCATCTTCACGGTTGGAAAGAATGAAAATCTTGGGATATCCGGTTAGCGTATGCTCCTTGATCACATGATCTTCGAGCTCACCGAAGCGCTTGAGGAATGCGATCAAATCATCCGGCTGCAAGGTCTGATCACGTACCAGCAACGCGCCATGTAACTCAAAGGCCTGTACGACCTTATCAAGTGTCTCGGCATCCGCGCTCGCGAGATCAGCGTCGAGTATCTCGGCGCCGAAGCCCGGTTTGAGTTCTCTAGTTTGGACTTCCGTGACTTTAATCATGCGTCACCTATTAACAGGCTGCGGGCTACGACCGCTGGCACATAAGCTATTTTATCTCTTCATCTCCCTCTACCTTCATTAGCAGCGGCGGCAAGAAGAGAAAATCTACCGTGAGCGCCACCGTAATGACTATAGCGGTCAGACCTGCCATCCGCGAAGTCAGACCAAAGTGCGAGGTGGTCAGGGTTAGAAAGCCGACCAGCAAAACAACCGTCGTGATGATCAAAGCCTGGCCGACAGTACCGAATGCGAACACCACTGCCTGCGAACTCACCATCCCGTTCTCGCGGCGCGCACGCAGATACTTACTCATGAAGTGCACGGTGTCGTCAACGACTATTCCCAACGTCATTCCCATTACAGGTGCTATTTCGATACTGATCCAGCCGTCGATTATTCCCCATATGCCGAAACCCATGGCGGCCGGTACCAGGTTCGGGACCAGGCTGATAAACCCATACTTGACTGAGCGAAACGCTGCTATCAGTAACAGTGAGATAAGAACCAACGCCAGTGCCGTAGCGGCCACCATGCTTTTGGTGTTGCGTATGTTATTCACGGCGAACATGTAATTTATGCCCGAGCCGTCACTGGGATTTATGGCTGGGGTATTATCCACCAACCAGGCTTGAACACGGCGTTCGAACGCCGTGATCTCCTGCAGGGTTAACCGGCTGGATGTAACGGAAAGCCGAATCGAAGATTTGTCGATATTCAATTGATCATTCAGATCCAGCCCATAGGGCAGCGACATCTCGTAGAGCAGCAAATACTGGGCGCTCAACTCCCGATCCTCGGGCAACCGATACGACACCGGATCGTCGCCATTCAGATTCTTATTCAAGCGCTTCATGATGTCGGTCAACGAAGCAACGTGCCTAACTTCCGGTTGGGTTCGTAGCCAAGCGGTGAAATTTGCCACCTCAGCAAGAAACTGGGGCTGGCTGATTGAGCCTTCACCACCGGCGGCAAGCGCATAGTTGAGAACATTCGTGCCGGTAAGGTTAGCTTCCACAAAATCTGCAGAGCGACGCATTTCGAAGGTATGGTCAAACCATTCATAGGGATCTTCATCCGCCTCATTCAATGGAACGAATGAGATTAAGGTAATGATCACCGCTGCCATGCCATAGAGCAGCGGCGTTCGCCGTGCCACTACGAAGTCACCCAAACGGTGCATCGCTGCATCGCTGCTGCGGCCAGTACCCGCAGGTCGGATCGGCAGTAAGGAAAGCACCGCAGGAAGAAAGGTTAAGGATAAGAGTAGCGAGACGATCACGCCGCAGGCGACCGTGTTACCCAGCCAGCGCGCGGCAGGCACCGAAGATGCATTCAGTGTGAGAAAACCCACAGCGGTAGTAAGACTGGCAATCGCGATAGGTTGCAAATTGACCTCCAGACTGTCCTTTAATGCTTCGAGTTTAGGCTCATGCGCTTGTAGACCGTGGATATAGGTGACAAGCAGGTGCACGCAGTTCGCTACCGCGACCGTAAGAATGACGATCGGCATCGCACCTGAATTCGGTGACAACGGATAACCGCTGTAACCTCGAAGTCCAACAGCTGAGATAATCGAAAAACCCACAACAAGCAAAACTGCAAATGTGCCCATAAAACTGCGCAACAGCAGCATGAGTACAATTGCCATTAGAGCGAAGCTCACCGGAAGCAGTTCCTGACCATCACGTTGTGCCGCGAGCGGAATTGATGCAGCCAAGGTTAGTTCGCCGCTTAGGTAAAAATCGGTGTCCGGATAAAGGTCCCGATATTCATCCAGTAATTTTTCAGCATGGGCAAATGCCTCGATGGTCTGCGCGTCCTTATCAGCTTCGTCCAGCGATAACCGCACATTAATTCCGGTGACATCTCCCTGACCGGAAATTAAACGACCGACCAGTAACGGCTCCGTTAGAGCAACCGACTTCGCGGCGTCAAGTTCTGCCGCGCTGAAACGTTCCGGATCAATGATCAGGTCGCGAACCACCAGATCGTCTTCTTCCGCTTCCGTATGCTGGTAGTTACTAATCGAATCAATGCGGGTCGAGTGAGGGAGTAACCAACCTTGTTCAGTTAGGTCTACGACAACCCGTAGCACGTCGCGGGAAAACACATCTCCGCTATGCGGCGCAATCACTAAGAGAAAATTATCGGTTTTGCTAAATGTGTCTTCGATATGTTCGTGGGCCAACCGCTCCGGGTTGTCCTCGTCGAACATAATCAGATAATCCGCTGAGAACCACAGCAACCGAGCACCGCTCGCCATCGCGACGACCAGACACAACGACGCAACGATTATCCACCAACGGTGAGCAATAACCGCTCGCGCGAATTGAGCTTCAAAGTTGTGCATTGGTTAACGCTACCGCGTAGCGCGACAGATCAGATTAGATCCGGGCGTACCTCGGCACGGGTTTTGGTACAAATATCCAAAGCTGCCATTACATAGACCTTGGAGCATTCGAAAAGATCATTTACATGCACGTATTCGCGATCTTTATCCGACAAGGTAAGCCCCTTGATCCGGCGACTTCCGGCCGAACCGTAGTTCAGCGCCTGAGCACCCATGGCGTTTAGCGGTGGCGCATTTGAGTACCACAGGTTGTAAATGGTCTTAGTATCGTTGTTAAAAATCGCTTTGTGCGCACGTTGGACAG
>CAZBOQ010000037.1:0-4502 GCA_964493555.1 uncultured Gammaproteobacteria bacterium
CGATCTGAAATTTCGATGTGTGCCGAGAGTGGTGTTAGTGATGAGATATTGCTCGGTGAGTTCATATCTCTCTAGACGGTACCCGTGGATGGCCCGCACGATGACAGGATCCCAAAGATACTTACGCTGACGCTGGAGTTCGACTTCGATGTTTATGGTGAGGCCCACTCCGTTAGCAAGTGCCTCCAGTGCTCTCTCGGTGAACTCGAATTGTGCCCGTGCCTCAACTGTGTAGAAGTTATTGATTAGTGTCACCCCGGCATCACTTATTTCGAAACCCGTGGCCATAGTGACATTGGCCCAAAGCCAAAATGCGGAGGCGAGCAAGATGCGCGTGCCGCTAGTGTTGTCGGGATCAGGCAGTTTTACCGAGACATGCATAAAAAAAACCAAGCATATTATGTTCGCCCGGCAAACTCTGGCGGCCGAATCCGGTATCACTGCCCCACCGTGCAGTAATCGAGTTAATTTCTGCATCTGTTTGGGCTTCGAGAAAAGACTCGATCACGAGTGCGTTCTCCGCTGGTAGTACTGAACAGGTCGTATATATAAGCCTACCTTTCGGTGCGAGCAACGGCCATAGCCCTTTCAGCAGCTCGGTTTGGGTGCTCGCCATTTGTTCAATATCGTCCGCGCGGCGCCGGTGTTTGATGTCGGGATGGCGACGGATAACGCCGCTGGCGGAACAGGGAGCGTCTAGCACGATCCGTTCGAACTGCACGCCATCCCACCATGTTTGTGGTCGGCTCGCGTCGGCGCAAACCAGTGTAGCGCGTTGCCTCATGTTTGGCCCCAGGCGCCTAAGGTTTTCCCCGATCCTTACGAGGCGCCGGCGGTTATTGTCCACCGCCACCACTTGTGCATCGGTACGCGACTCTAATAAATGTGTTGTTTTTCCACCGGGCGCCGCGCAGGCATCAAGGATTCGGTCACCCGGTTCCGGAGCAAGCAGCGGTGCGGCGAGTTGTGCGGCGGCGTCCTGGACAGAGACTAACCCTTCGCTGAACCCGGGTATCTCATCGACCGGCATGGCGTTGTTAAGTGTGACGGCCGTTGGGACGTGGCTGTTTGCCGTATGCGCCAGCTCCCCTTCATCCAAGCGTGCCTGATATTGCTCGCGGCTCAGACGCAGCTCGTTAATTCTGAGCGTGAGTGGCGGGCGCCGATTGTTTGCGTCACATAACGCCGTCCAGTGATCCGGCCAGGCGGCTTTGAAATTCGTCAGTAACCATTCGGGATGGGCGTACTTGAAATTCGGATCGTGTGCCAGTGCCTCAAACAGTTTGGTTTTTTCGCGCAAGAATTTGCGTAATACGGCATTGACCAGCGAAGTTGCCCAGGGTTTGTTCAACTGTCGGCATGCTTCGACGGTCGCAGTGACTGCAGTGTGATTAGCGATACGGGTAAAATTGAGTTGGTAGAGACCGATGCAAACCAAGGCGAGCAGATCGCCGTGTTTACGTGCCAGAGGCCGATTTAGTAACTCACGGCTCAATCGTTCGAGTTTCCACCACCACCGCAGAGTACCGTGACAGAGCTCTCGCGTAAGTGCGCGCTCGCGGTCCTTGGTAATACTGGAGAGAAATTCGGATTCGAGAACTTCCGTTCGGAGTTGGTGTTCGACTACCTGTGCAACGATGCGCGTAGCAACAGCTCGAGCTCCCTGTTCTGGTCCTGAATGCTCTATGTGGTTATTGATTGCAGCAGTTCCCGATTGCCATTGATGAAATCCCGCACCGCCATGGGTTTTTTTCCAGGTGCCTGCAGGTGCGTGACACGGAGTAGGCCGGAGCCAGTAGCCACATCGATTCCGCGGTTGGTGGCAGCTGCGATGCTGCCGGGCGCGAGCGATATTTCTGTGATATCAACAGTCTCCGCCCGCCAGATTTTAAAATTCCGTCCAAATAATTTCGCGGTTGCCACTGGTCGGGGATTGAACGCCCGCACCTTGCGTTGTAACAGGCTGGCAGCTTCGTTCCAATCGAGCCTCGCCTCGCTCTTTTCGATTTTGTGCGCGTGATTGGAGAATGCCCCGTCCTGAACCCTCGTTGTCGCCGTGCCATTGTCAAGGTCTCGCAAAGTCTGCAGCAGGCACTGTGCGCCGAGATTTGCGAGCTTCTCGGTTAAGGTTGCCGCCGTATCCTGAGTCCCGATGTTGCAGCGAGCTTGGGTGTAAATTGGGCCAGTGTCCAAGGTTTCTTCCATTTCCATGATGCTGATACCGGTTTCAGGATCGCCGTGCAGGATAGCGCGCTCTATCGGAGCGGCGCCGCGCCAGCGTGGTAGTAGCGAGGCATGAACGTTGATACAGGCGCGATGCGGGATTGATAGAGCAGCTGGTGGTAGCAGCAGCCCATAGGCGGCAACAACCAACACGTCGATGTTCGCTGTGTTCAACTCACGCAAAGCGTCAGTGTTGCCCAGATTGGTAGGCTCTTGCAGGGTAAGATCGTTTTTCAGCGCAAACCGTTTGACGGGGCCAGGCGTCCGCTTGCGGCCGCGGCCGGAGGGCCGCTCGGGTTGGGTGAGCACGAGACACACTTCGTGGTCACCAGCGTTGAGGATGGCTTGTAAACTTATGGAGGCGAACTCCGGTGTCCCGGCAAAGGCTATTCGCAATGTTACAACGCCTGTAACGTTGCCCGCCTTTCTTTTTCAAGGCGTTTTTTGATACGACTACGTTTTAGCATTGACAGGTAATCGACAAACAGCTTGCCATCCAGATGATCCATTTCATGCTGTATACAAACTGCGAGCAAGCCGTCGGCTTCGAACTCGAATGTTTTACCGTCAAGTCTAGCGGCACCGATGCGGATATGTGCTGCCCGTTCAACAATTTCGACAACGCCGGGCACGGAAAGACAGCCCTCGTCCGTTTCCTCAGTACCATCCTCTGCCAGTAATACGGGGTTGACCAAGCATAGTGGTGCATCACGGTTTTCGCTGACATCGACTACGATTAGACGGATATGTTGGTTGATCTGGGTCGCCGCCAGTCCGATACCCGGAGCGGTATACATCGTTTCCAGCATGTCGGCGGCGAGGGTGGCGAGTCTTTGGTCGAATACCTCCACTGGCGTCGCCTTGGTGCGAAGGCGTGGATCGGGATACTGAAGAATTTCGAGTTGCGCCATAAACCTAGCTTGCCGTTGAGTATAGTTTGGAGCTTAGCGATAAATCACTTATTCTTCAACAGGATAGGTGGTGCGACGGTGCTCCGGCCGGGGGCAGCTCTTGCAGCACCTTAGGATCTCCACCTTTTTCTGCTAAAATACATTAATCATCACCCCTAAATATATTGATATGTATAGAAAAACGTTAGTATTATTTTTGTACTTGATAGGGGCTGCCATGGCCTGGGCTGATGAGCTGAGGCTCAGTGATGACCATCCCGAACTCTATGTTGTGGAGAAGGGTGATACGTTGTGGGACATTTCGGGTCGGTTTCTTGCACAGCCGTGGCGCTGGCCGGAGCTGTGGGAAACGAACCCGCAGGTTGCGGATCCGCACCTTATATATCCCGGCGATGAGCTTGCCCTACAGTGGAAGGAAGGACGCCCATATCTGACGAATGATCGCTATTCGGGTGACCGACACGTCAAGCTTTCGCCGCAGCAGCGCAGTTATGAACATGACGATGCCATCGAGCCTATTCCACTTGATGCGATCAGCCAGTTTCTGTCGCGGCCACGCGTAGTCGAGGCCGGGGAGCTGGAAAACGCAGCCTATGTCGCAGCTGGTGAAGAGGAACACATTATCAGCGGAGCGGGCTCTCGCGTGTACGTTCGGAATCTAGGGGATGCGTCTCCTGGACAGCGTTATACGATCTTGCGTGGAGGTACGATCTATGAGGATCGGGACACCGGTGAAATACTGGGTCGTGAAGCTCTTTACGTTGGCGACGCCACTATTTTGCGCACCGGTGAGCTGGCGACTGTGGTCATAGTGAGTTCACGGCGCGAGGTTTTGAACGGCGACCGGTTGTTGCCGCAAATCGACGAAAAGCATCCACGACTGGTCCCACAGGCGGGTGATGTCAATGGCCGGATCATTTCCGTTATCGACGGATTTGCGAAGATCGGACAACATCAAATCGTCGTGTTGAACCGTGGTGGTATCGATGGTGTGGAACTCGGGCACGTTTTGGGGATTTATCGGAGAGGCAGTGTCGTAAGGGATCGTCACGCGAATAAGAGTCCGTACATCCGTGTCGGTAAAGTCGCCCAAGAATCTGATAACCTGCTTGAGCTAGTCCAACTCCCCGAGGAGAATACCGGCGAACTTATCGTATTTCGAGTGTTCGAGCGTGTCAGTTATGCGCTGGTCATGGCGATCACGAGGCCCGTGCATATCGACGATCGCGTCGGCGCGCCGGAATAGCGGCTTTTCCGTCCCGACTCAAGGAGATCTTCGGCTTATCGCCGACGACCTTCATGATCGGTGATATGTGTTTGTTGGTTAGGTCCTAGCTCGCGATAATTGACAGCGCAAAATAGCAGTCG
>CAZBOQ010000038.1:0-2653 GCA_964493555.1 uncultured Gammaproteobacteria bacterium
CCGTCCTGGCAGAGCGCATCCTATGGATTCGTGTGTTTTGCGCCCCATGACGATTGGTTTACCCATAGTGATTTGTTTGAAATTCCTGAGATCCGCTGGCAGGCGCCAAGGTAGCCGGCCATCACGGCCGATCGTGTCGTCGCGGTCCATCGCGACGATCAGGGATACCAGCGTCCCCGACATCAACCGGTAGTCGCACTCACGACGGCGATTGCGCTGGCCCTCATACGGCTATGGGAGCGGCGATGGCTGGGTGACTTTGATACCCGAGCAACTCGAAGTCCTCGTAACGGAATTCAAAGATAGATTTCACCGCACTATTCAATCGCATCTCCGGCAAACGATGTGGGATCCGACTTAGCTGCAAATCCGCCTGTTTGACGTGGTTCGAGTACAGATGCGCATCACCCAATGTGTGCACCAGATCTCCGGGTTTAAGCCCGGTTACCTGCGCAATCATCAGTGTCAATAGTGCATAGGAAGCGATATTGAACGGCACGCCCAAAAATACATCTGCACTACGTTGATAAAGCTGGCATGACAACTGGCTACCGGCAACATAAAACTGAAAAAACGCGTGGCAGGGCGCTAGCGCCATAGCTTCCAACTCGGCAACGTTCCAGGCACTGACGATGATGCGCCGGGAGTCAGGATTGGTCTTGATCTGTTCGATAGCACTCGCAATTTGATCGATGGTCCGCCCGTCAGCACCCTGCCAACTACGCCATTGCACTCCATAGATTGGCCCAAGTTCCCCAGCCTCGTCCGCCCACTCAACCCAAATGCTTACCCCCGCATCTTGCAGCGAGCGTACGTTGCTCTCACCGCGCAAAAACCATAGCAGTTCGTGAATGATGGATTTCATATGCAGCTTCTTGGTGGTGACCGCAGGAAATCCAGCCTGCAGATCGAAACGCATCTGATAGCCAAACACACTTTGCGTGCCGGTGCCAGTGCGATCGTTTTTATCCGCCCCTTCCTTACGAATGTGCCGCAACAAATCCAGATATTGTTTCATCGTTACCCTTGCCCGCCGACTATACCTGTCGGCGCCCGCCGATAAGAAGCGACCACCAGCCAGGTACCTACCATCATCATGGGGATCGATAATACCTGCCCCATCGTCAACCAGTCGAATGCCAGATAGCCGAGATGGTCGTCGGGAGTGCGCACGAATTCGATGGCGAAACGGATCAGGCCGTAACCCACCAGGAATAGACCCATAATAGACCCGGCCGGCCGCGGCCGGCGCGAGAACGCCTTCAACACGAAAAACAACAACAGACCTTCAAGTACCGCCTCATAAAGCTGCGACGGATGGCGTGGAACATCGTCGACGTTGGTAAAGACCACGGCCCATGGCAAATTACTAGGCGCACCCCAGAGTTCTTGGTTAACAAAATTCGCGATACGGCCAAAGAAAAGCCCGATTGGCCCTGCGGGCGTGAGAAAATCGGCAATCACCCAGTACGGCTTTCCCGAAATGCGCTTAAACCATCCAACTGCAACAAATAAACCCAGCAGACCGCCGTGGAAGGACATGCCTCCCTGCCAAACTTTGAGGATACTTACCGGATCTGCAACGTACGCAGCAAGGTTGTAAAACAGCACATAACCGAGTCGTCCGCCGATTACCGCACCAACTGCACCGTAGAACACGAGATCTGCGACCTCTTCTGTGTTCCAGGGCGAATTCGGCCGTTTCGCTCTTACATGCAGCAACCACCACGCGAGTGCAATACCAGTCATATATGACAGCCCGTACCACCGTATGGCGAGCGGCCCCAGTTGCAACGCAACAGGATCAATATTCGGAAACGCAATCACGGAAACAGTATAAAGTACCTCGGCACTCACAGGACGGAAGCTCGATATATGTCCGAACACAATAACGCGCTGAGGAACGAAACCAGCCCCTACCTACTCCAGCATGCAGATAACCCGGTGAATTGGAATCCCTGGGGCGAGGACGCACTGGCCGAGGCGCGAGACTTAAACAAACCTATCCTCTTATCGGTGGGCTATTCTGCCTGTCATTGGTGCCACGTTATGGCCCACGAATCTTTCGAAGACGCCGAAACCGCCAACCTCATGAATGAGCTTTTCGTTAACATTAAAGTCGACCGCGAAGAACGGCCGGACCTGGACAAGATTTATCAAACCGCTCACCAATTGCTCACCCGCCGACCAGGTGGCTGGCCGCTGACGATGTTCCTGACGCCCGACGATCACGCACCGTTTTTCGGTGGCACCTACTTCCCGCCGGATGCGCGTTTCGGCTTGCCAGGGTTTAAAGAACTATTGACACGAGTCGATGATCTGTTTCGTGACCGGCTGGACGACATCCGCACGCAAAATGATTCGCTGGCGGAAGCGCTGAACAATTTGCAAAAAACAACGCCCAGTTCAAAGGCATCGCTGAACCGCGTCCCATTGCAGATGGCGAGAAACCAAGCAGCGCAGAGTTTCGACCGCGAACACGGTGGCTTTGGCAACGCCCCTAAATTCCCCCATCCACAGACTATTGAAAGGCTCTTGCGCGATTTCGCTGCAAGCAGAGCAGCAAACGAGCCAGACCAGGAAGCCTTCGAAATGGCCATCTTCTCACTGACGAAGATGGCGCTTGGCGGCATATACGATCAGCTTGGTGGCG
>CAZBOQ010000039.1:0-2687 GCA_964493555.1 uncultured Gammaproteobacteria bacterium
TTTTCCACCGAGACCACACGCAACGCTGCTGCCATATTGGCATTGACCAACCGGTATACACCTTCAGCTGCGTCAATGACGGGTAGACCCATCGGCTCAGCGACTTTCTCTCCCATCGCGGCCTCAGCACGGCTGTAATCGAGCTCGATCTCTCCGCCTAGAAAAAACTCTGCGTCGATATATCCGAGCAGCAGATCGGCGTCTGTTACCGTTGGTTCGGTGCCTCCTTGGCCATAGCAGACCGGCCCAGGCTCCGCACCGGCACTGCCGGGTCCGACTTGTAGCATGCCACCAGGATCGACGGAAGCAATACTGCCCCCACCGGCACCCACCGTATGAATATCTAAAATCGGCAGCGCCAATCGATGACCGCCAACTTCACCTTCGATCGTCGTGCTCGGCCGGCCTTTATGGATTAGGCTCGCATCGAAACTCGTCCCGCCCATATCGATGGTAATGAGATTGGCAAGATCCTGTGTTCCACCATAGGCGATGCCAGCCATTGGTCCCCCCGCGGGTCCCGACAACAGTGTATTGGCGGCGAATCGGCGCGCCAGCCGCGGTGACAAGACGCCGCCGTTTGACTGCATGATGAGCAGTACTCCGGGGAATTCCGCCTGCTTGAATCGAGCTTCGAGATCGGTGAGATACCGGGCTAGAGGCGGACCTGCATAAGCGTTCAAAACAGTAGTTGAGTGACGTTCGTAGACCCTAATCTGCGGTAGTATCTCCGAGGAGAGTGAGCAGTACAGACCCGGCAACGCTTTTGCGATCAATTCGCCGGTCCTTTGTTCATGTGTCGGATCCAGAAACGACCATAGATAACTCACGGCGACGGCTTCGACGCCCTGTGATTCGATGGCGGCGATGGCCCGCTCAACGTCGCCCTCTTCAAGCGCAATCACACGCTCACCATCGGCGTTAACCCTCTCCTCTACGGGAAAGATCAAGTGGCGCGGCACAATTGGGGGTGGCGGACTGTATTTGAAGTCAAACTGCCTTTCTTTTAGACCGCGACGCATATTAAGGATGTCACGGAACCCCTTAGTTGTAAGAAACGCAGTCTTAGCCCCGCTACCGGTCAACACCGCGTTGGTGGTGATCGTGGTTCCATGCACGATAGTTTCGACATTGCGCAAAAATTCCTCGACATTGAGATCTAGGTCAGCGGCAATTTTTGAAAGTCCTATGAACAATCCTTCCTCCGGTTTACTGGGCGTCGTAGCAGTTTTGTATATACTCGTTTCACCCCTCGCGTCCGTGACCAGAAAATCAGTAAAGGTGCCACCCACGTCGATGCCAATTTTGTATTTCATGCGACACCCGCCGTAGGCACGTTATAACTAGGGAGATTATTCAGTGCCTCGACGCCGATACCGGCAGCATCTCTAAAATCGTCCAGCACCTTCTGTAACTCATCGTGGCTAACATAAGCATGGATATCGTCCGTATACGAAGGACAGCGTCGCCGTGCAAGCTCTAGCACCTCGTCGGGTCCGTTCTTGCGGCTGGACCGTACCAGACGATTGGCCTTCTCTAACCGATCTGCCTCATAGGTCTTCAGGGCCATTTCTACGTCGGCGTTGCGGGCGAGTGCAAATGCTAACGCTCGCCCGTCAATGATAGCCTGCACTGCGCCGCTCGAACTTACTGGGATCAGCGGATGGGCCGCATCACCCAACATCGTAACCCTGCCAAAAGTCCATTGGCTGAGCGGCTCGCGATCCTGCAGGGGAAACTCGAAGATCTGCCGTGTATCCCCCATGATTTGCGGCACGTCCAACCAATCGAATCGCCATTCCCGGTAGAGTGGCGCCAACCGGTCGAATTCTGCTTGCCGGTTCCAGTCCTCTTCCGGCATTTGCTCCCCAACTGGCAGCCCTGCAATCCAGTTGATATGGCTCTTACCCTCTGCCTGTAGCATTCTGGAAATCGGATAGGAAACAAACTTTCGCCGTACGTCTCCGACAATGATCATCGTTTCCCCATCTAGATAGGGTTTACCGACTACCGATCCTCGAAATGACATCATGCCCGAATAGCGTGGCTGCCCTTCACCAGGCAGCAGTTTGCCGCGCACAGTAGAATGAATCCCGTCCGCGCCGATGAGAACGTGACCGTCGACTCTGGCTTTCACCGCATCGGAAATTGGATCGACGAAAGTAGCCATTACCAAGGAACTCGTTTGCGCAAAGTCCGCAAGCCGATGGTTGCACACGACCCGGTCGCTGCCAGCCGTCGACACAAACGCATCCCGCAGCATAAGCTGTAGTTCGCCTCGATGGATGGAATATTGCGGCCACCGGTAACCCGCATATTCCCCGCACGGCGCACTGATCACCAACTTACCGTGCCGATTGTAATAGTTCATTGCACGTGTGCGGATGGCGATCTTATCGAGTTTCGCCTGTAAGCCCAGTTCGAAAAGCTCACGGGTTGCACTCGGCAGGATGTTTATACCAACACCTAAGGGCTTGATTTCCAATGCACTTTCGAAAACAGTAACATCGAATCCATGGGCATGCAGGCTGAGTGCAGCGGTGAGCCCGCCTATTCCGGCACCAGCAATGAGGATTTTCATTTGCGCGAGTCTATCAATTTATAACGCCCTCACACTGTCCCGGTTTTAATCTCGGTCCATACCTCGCTAAGAACCCTCGGCCCCGGACATCCGGGGTTCGATGTTC
>CAZBOQ010000040.1:0-26581 GCA_964493555.1 uncultured Gammaproteobacteria bacterium
AACGGAAATCGTGCCCAGGCCGGGCTTTCACGAAACGGATCTGCTCAAGGTATGACTGCCCGTTCGTACGTGGGTGTATTTCATCCAATAGCTTACAAATCGTCTCCACGACCTCGATGTTTGACACCTCACTACTACCACCAATGTTGTAGCTCTCACCGACAGCACCGACATCCAATACCTGGCACAACGCCTCGACATGGTCGGTCACGAACAACCAATCCCGCACATTACCGCCGTCGCCATAAACCGGTAACTCGCTGCTTTGGATCGCTTTCAAGACCATTAATGGAATGAGTTTCTCCGGAAATTGATAAGGTCCGTAATTGTTGCTGCAATTTGTAATCAACACTGGCAACGAAAAGGTTTGATGCCACGCACGAACCAGATGATCAGCGGCCGCTTTGCTCGCAGAGTATGGCGAGTTCGGACGATAGGGAGAACTTTCAGTAAACGGTGCGTCGCTGGGTGTTAGCGAACCCATTACCTCATCGGTGGACACGTGCAAAAAGCGAAATTCCGCTTTCGAAGCGGGCTCCAACCCCTGCCAGTAAGCTCGCGCGGCTTCGAGGAGATTAAAAGTACCGACGATGTTACTTTGAATAAATGGTGCGGGCGTGTCGATCGATCGATCGACATGTGTTTCGGCGGCCAAATGCATGACCGCATCAGGTCTGAACTCCCGGAATGTATTTGCCAGGCGCTCGCTATCACAAAGATCAACCTGCTCGAAGGTGTACGCGGAATTATTCCTAAATTGCGTCAAGGTGTTAGCCGCTCCCGCAAACACCAGTTTATCGAGATTCAGGACTCGCGAGCCGCCGCGCTGCAGCAGATGACGAATGAGATTACAACCGATAAACCCAGCACCGCCGGTAACTAGTATTTTTTTTTCGTCCATCACAGCTCCGCGCCGACCACCTACTGGTTATGCCGCGGTTTCTTACCCGAGCGTTGATAAAAATGTGGATTGCTGCGGGAGTGGATCCAAAATCTACAGATATCTTCTCGCCCCCTCGAGATCCAGCGACCATTCCGCGGCGAGCAACTACACATAGACGCTATCCAGACGAATCCCGACAGTGGTGGAGTCTACCAAGGAGTCAACAAGGATGACTATGTCTAGCAACGCTCTGCCGGCATGCGCCAGTGTTCGTTGCAGATGATGCGCGTGGTAAGGGAAAACCAGCTATTCAGCCGGCGCTTAGACCGGGCGGACAAACGCAAGAAGATGCCGCCAAAATAGACAGAGGCGACACCCGATGTAAGCATTTTAGGGTTCAGGTCGTCGGTGGTGGAGCCCGGAAAAAGAAAACGGCGTCCCAGTGAACACTGGGACGCCGTTCATGTTTCGCCTGATCAATAGCTCAGATGAAGCAGTTCTCCCTATGGACGACAGGTTGCTGGACGATACTGGTTCCCTAAGGTCCCGCCCGCCGAACAATCCCAACTGATGCCAGCGGCGGTGAGGGCCGGTGTGTATAGAAGGGTCGCGGCGGCGATTGGCGCGTTTGCGAAGGTAACGGTTATAACGCCATTGGCCCCAACCCCGACGCTGGTCACCTCAGGCGAGGTGATATTGGCTGCAGCGGCCACACCAGCCTCCGCGTTTGTGGTGGGCAAAGTGTTTGTGGCTATAGCAGCCTCCGACACAGCGGTTCTGACCGAAGCCGCCAGGGACAGACCTTCTGTCACTCGCGCACGGACAGTGTAGTCCTGATATGCGGGGATGGCGACAGCCGCCAGAATACCGACGATCGCTACAACGATCATAAGCTCGATGAGAGTAAAACCCTTTTGTCTCTTCATTACAGATCTCCTAAACAATTGACTGGGTATCGCTGCGGGTACATTCAGCATCCCCCGCATTCACAGTTTCTAACAAGGCGCAAACAATACCACGATAGGATTAGGGTCGAAATGACCGGTTTTGTACACTCCGTCACAAAATAGCACACGTGTGACAAGAATCGCTGAAGGTATATAGACCTCCCCAGGTGAAGCTGTACGTCATAACCTGACGCGCATGGGTAATCAGGCCGCTATAAAACCCGAGTATCTCAAACCGGTCGCTTAGTGCACGAAAGCTAACCTTTACGAGCTTCCTCGCCAAATGTTTTTTTCCCGGTCTGTGCCGGAGCCAGCTGGATGCGCTCGCGCTCGATCCCACCGAGATAGTTTTCGAGCATGTCCTCGCGGGGCGAAAGGGCTCCAGCCACAGACAACCTCACATTAGTGCAGCAGATTACGCTACGGGCAGCGTAAGACATCAAGGTTATGGCGAACATATCCGACCACACTAGCACCACGAACAAACCGCAAACCACTCGCCGTTAAAAACTTAGAAAAAAACGAAAACCTCGCTCAGTGCTTTCACTTTTAACGCTGCTGAGGTTCTTCACGCTTTGTTTCCAGCCACGATCTATAGTTTAATTAAAGTCTTTCCCGGCGCGCACGATAATCGAAACCCAAGTATAGACAGTGAACCTTCACGAGTATCAAGCAAAACAGTTGTTCGCCGAATATGGGATCCCGGTTCCTGTGGAACGACCTGCCCACTCCATCAAGGAGGCTTTAAGTGCCGCCTCGGAGTTAGGTGGCGAGCGCTGGATCGTCAAAGCACAGGTGCACGCAGGCGGCCGCGGAAAAGCTGGTGGAGTTAAGTTCGCAGAGAACCGAGAAGAGCTCGAGAAAGTCGTCCACAACATGCTGGGCGCCCGCCTGGTAACCCAACAGTCCGGACCCGGTGGCCAACCCGTGAACTGTGTGCTGGTAGCCTCACCTAGTGAAATCGCCACCGAGCTTTACCTGGCGATGGTTGTCGATCGTGCCAGCAAGCGGGTTGCCATCATGGCATCTTCAGAAGGCGGTATGGATATCGAAGAAGTCGCTGCCTCCCAACCTGAGAAAATCATTACCATCACAGTCGACCCGATCCTTGGTCTGCAATCCTTTCAGTGCCAACGCATCGGGGCAGCACTCGGCTTGGACAAAAACCAACTCAAGCAACTAGCACGGATCCTGCAGGGTTTATATCAGTGCTTTCTGGACAAAGACCTGAGCCTGGTCGAGATAAACCCACTGGTCACCACCTCTGACGGTGATCTGCAGGCGTTGGACGCGAAAATCAACGTCGATGATAGCGCGCTATACCGCCAACCAGCTCTGGAAGAGATGCGCGATCCATCCCAGGAAGATGAAAAAGAAAACATCGCTCGCAAATTCGATCTGAATTACATCACGCTGGACGGCAATATCGCCTGCATGGTGAATGGTGCGGGCCTCGCGATGGCAACCATGGACATCATAAAGTTACATGGTGGAGAGCCGGCCAACTTCCTGGACGTCGGCGGTGGTACCACTGCCGAGAAAGTCGCAGAGGCCTTCAAATTGATTGTCTCTGATCCCAAAGTAGAAGCGATCCTGGTGAACATTTTTGGTGGTATCGTGCGCTGCGATTTGATCGCTGAGGGGATCATCCGCGCAATGGAGGAAGTGGGGGTGCAAATCCCCGTGGTCGTGCGCCTAGAGGGCACCAATGTCGAGGAAGGCAAAAAGGCCCTGGCAGAGAGCGGCCTCGCACTCACACCGGCAAACGATCTGGCGGATGCCGCGGCTAAAGTGGTTGCCGCCGCGGAAGGCAAATAACATGGCCATCCTCATCGACAAGAAAACCCGTGTGATCTGTCAAGGCTATACCGGACAACAAGGGACTTTTCATTCCAAGCAGGCAATCGAATACGGCACTAATTTGGTAGGCGGTGTAACCCCGGGTCGTGGCGGTAACCAACACTTGGATCGACCCGTGTTCGACACCGTTCATGAAGCAGTGGCAAAAACCGGAGCGACAGCAAGCATGATCTTCGTACCGCCGCCCTTCGCTGCGGCTGCGATCGCCGAGGCCGTGGATGCACAGATTGCGGTGATTGCCTGTATTACCGAGGGCATCCCAGTACTCGACATGCTCAAAGTAAAAGCAAGTTTGCGCGACAACCCGAACACACGTCTCGTCGGACCCAACTGCCCCGGCGTGATTACCCCAGGAGAATGCAAGATGGGCATCATGCCCGGCAAGATCCATCAACCGGGCTCTATTGGCATCGTCTCGCGCTCGGGGACTTTAACTTATGAGGCCGTGCATCAGACCACTCAGTGTGGGCTGGGCCAGAGCACCTGTGTCGGGATCGGCGGCGATCCGATACATGGCACGAGTTTCATCGATTGCCTTGCGCTATTTCAGGCCGATGATGCGACGCGTGCAATTATCATGGTCGGCGAGATCGGCGGCAGTGCGGAAGAGGAAGCAGCGGAGTTCATCGCCGCGAATGTCGACAAACCGGTGGTCGCCTACATCGCGGGTGTCACAGCCCCACCAGGTAAACGCATGGGCCACGCCGGCGCCATCATCTCTGGTGGCAAAGGTACGGCGGCAGATAAGTTCGCAGCACTTGAAGCCGCTGGCGTAGCGACCGTTCCATCACCGGCACAACTTGGCGAAGCGATACAGAGATCGCTGTCAAAGCCTTGACGGCTTATCGCACTAATATCCGCTTAACGTCGTAGAGCCCCGGATGGTCGGGATAATTTATTTCCAGTACCCGCAGTGAATCTTCTGCCAAATCGTTCATGTCCATAACTTTGTATGCCCGTGCCATAATCGCCAACGCGTCGGGCACCGCTGGTGTCTGTTGGTAGTACTCGATCACATAACGTGCGCGATTCACCGCCGCCACATACGCTTCTCGGCGCATATAGTAGTTAGCGACGTTGACTTCATGTCGCGCAAGGATATTACGCAAGTACACCATTCGCTGCTGAGCATCCTCGATATACCGACTATCGGGAAAACGTTTGATCAGCTCTGAGAAATCCTGAAATGATGTCAGCGCAGCACCTTGATCGCGCTGAGACGCATCGGTCGGCAGAAAGCGCTGGGTGATCCCTTTGCCACGGTTGAAGTTCGCTAATCCGCGCAGATAAAACGCATAGTCCATGTACGAGTGCGTCGGATAGAGCTTCATAAAGCGCTCCAATGCTGAGATAGTCTCCTCCGGATCTTCGGTTTTGAAATGCGCGTATGCCATGTCGAGTAACGCCTGTTGCGCGTAATCGCCGAACGGGAAGCGTTCTTCCAAGATCTCGTAGACCTCGATCGCCCCGGCGTAATACCCGCTATCCAAGCGGTCCTTACCGAGCTCATAAACGTCTTTAGCAGTCAGCCCTTCGGTTTCATCCTTATCGCCCCTTTCGCCCATCAGAGAACAGGCGCCCAGACAAAGGAGTAATAAGCACAACGTTATATGACGCATCGGATCTACGGCGAGAAGTGGGTGGGTGGTCATTTTATGAGGTTTCCGCGAATATGTTCAATTTGAATAACGACTCAGGCCCTATGTCTGATAGACCAAAACTGAGTGCAATCATCCCGCACGAGCTAGCTGGGCTGCGCCTGGACCAGGCTCTAGCCCGGATGTTCGATGATTTCTCCCGCACCACGTTGAAAAACTGGCTGCTTACCGGGCACATCCGTAAACACGGCCACCCCGGCAAACCGCGTGAGTTGGTGGCTGGCGGCGAGGAGATCGAAATCTGGGCTGTCCAGCAAGGCGACAACCGTGATCTACCTGAGGACATCCCTCTCGATGTTATCTTTGCCGATGATGACATAGTGGTAGTTAATAAACCCGCGGGCCTGGTTACCCATCCCGGTGCGGGAAACCCCCGGGGAACCCTGCTGAACGCGTTGTTGCACTTTGACCCGGGTCTAGCGAGCCTGCCACGCGCCGGGATCATCCACAGGCTTGATAAAGGCACTTCGGGATTATTGGTCGTCGCTCGCTCCATTCCAGCTCACACACACCTAGTTCGAGCGCTGCAGGAACATCGCGTTAAACGTAGCTATCAAGCAATCAGCTGCAACGTACCCATAAGCGGTGGAACGATCGCCCTGCCTATCGGCCGCCATCCGACGCATCGGACCAAAATGGCTGTAGTGGAACACGGTAAACCCGCAACGACGCATTACCGCGTCATCACACGTTTTCTCCGGCACGCACACCTCGGAATCGTTCTCGAGACCGGCCGCACTCATCAAATCCGTGTGCACATGGCGCACTCTGGCTTTCCTCTAATCGGTGACGCCAGTTACGGTGGCACCGCACACTCAGCCAAGGGGATCCCGGATAGACTCAGAGCGGTAATCACCGCGTTTCCACGCCAAGCGTTGCACGCAGCTCGGCTTGAGCTCACGCATCCAACGAAGTCCGAGGCTATGTGGTGGGAAATACCACCTCCAGACGATTTTGCTGGACTACTGACGGAACTTTCCTCGGACACCAGCGAAACAGAGAATTAAGCCTCAACATACACCCTTGTCCCACTTAGCGACCGCCATGCTCACACATTTAGATCAGCAAGAGACCGATGCATCCCTCACGGCATGGAATAGATCTGAACACGAGTTACGGAAGCCGAACAGCGTAAAGATTGATTTGCGGTTCCTGAGCGCCTTCACGCTAGGCACAGACAACGAATAGATGAGCAGTTTGCCATGACCGCAGCACGGTTTGTTGTTCCTGACTGGCCAGCACCCGCGCAGGTTTTCGCTGTATCGACAACCTGCCACAGCGGCGACATGGGTGATGCGCATGGGCGCGTAAATACAAATCGCGCCGTGCTACGCCGAGAGCTCAAGCTTCCTGGTGAACCGCTGTGGCTACGGCAGGTACACGGTAGTGTCGTCGTTCCTCTTGGAGACTACGAACAACCAGCGATCGCCGACGGCAGTTATACCGATACCCAGGGACTAGTGTGTGCGGTACTCACCGCAGATTGTGTTCCGGTACTTTTATGTAACCGCCAAGGTACCGAGGTCGCCGCGTTACATGCCGGTTGGCGTGGTCTAGTCGCCGGCGTCCTGCAATCCGGTTTGGCGGCCATGTCGTCGCCCGCGGACGAATTACTAGCCTGGCTGGGCCCAGGCATTTGCGCTGCCCATTATGAAGTCGGCACCGAGGTGCGCGATGCCTTCGTGGAGATACCCCACCAACCCGCTGATCTGGAAAGGGGTTTCCGCTGGAGGCAGGCAGGAAAATGGTCGGCCGATCTCGGCGCACTTACCGCTTCCATACTGTCCCACCATGGGGTCGAACAGATCTACGCCTATGACGGCTGCACCTTTGGCGACACCGAACAGTTCTACTCTTACCGCCGTGACAAACCGACTGGACGCCAAGCAAGCTTAATCTGGCTCCGTGAAGGCTGAGATTTACACATAACGCCGGAACGTACGTAACTGGGCCCGTGAGTACTGAGGGGCAAGCGCTAGTGAGCATTCAACACCATGCAGAAGCGACGACTTTCGGTTAGAACGTCGACCGTAGGGTCAAACGGGCATTCAAGGTATTAGACCTCAACCCAACGTGACTGACTCAGCGGTGATTTTGTTTGCCTGGCACCGCGCGGCAAATCATGTGCATTAGTTACCGGACAGAACACCGCACGCAGTCTCGTGGTTGAATTACACCCCTCGCGACCCCATGTCAGCCAGTACATGAGGAGATGACGTCCATGCGCCCAGACAAAATGACCGCGAAGCTGCAATCCGCGCTCGCCGACGCACAAGGCCTGGCTCTCAGCCGAGATCACCAATTTATTGAACCGGTCCATCTAATGGCGTCACTTTTGGATCAGAGTGACAGCCCTGTCCGGCATCTCCTCGGCGCAGTCGATGTCAACGTCAACGCGTTGCGCATTGAACTAGGTGCGGCACTGGAACGAATATCCACCGTCTCCGGCACCGGTGGAGATGTACGTCCTTCCAACGAACTCGTCCGTCTGATGGTTCTCGGCGGCAAACTCGCTCAGCAACGCAACGACAAGTATATTTCCAGTGAGCTGATCGTACTCGCAGTCCTTGACGGAAGGAACGAACTCTCCACAACCCTTAAAAATGCCGGCGCCGATCACGACAAGCTGAGTGCCGCTATCGATGCCGTACGCGGTGGCGAGACCGTCACCGATGCAAATGCTGAAGATAATCGCCAGGCATTAGAGCGCTACACCATCGACCTGACCGAACGCGCGGAACAGGGCAAACTCGATCCGGTGATTGGCCGCGACGAAGAGATCCGACGCACCGTCCAAGTTCTACAGAGACGAACTAAGAACAACCCCGTTCTCATGGGCGAACCTGGTGTCGGTAAGACCGCGATCGTTGAAGGTCTTGCGCAGCGAATTGTTAACGGCGAAGTTCCAGAAGCTCTGAAGCACAAGCGCTTGTTAGCCTTGGACATGGGTGCACTGATCGCTGGCGCTAAATTCCGTGGCGAATTCGAAGAAAGATTGAAAGCAGTACTCAGCGATCTCGCGAAACAAGAGGGCCGGATCATCCTTTTCATCGACGAGCTCCATACCATAGTCGGTGCTGGCAAAGCCGAAGGTGCTCTGGACGCCGGCAATATGCTGAAGCCCGCCCTTGCCCGAGGAGAACTGCATTGCGTCGGCGCAACTACGTTGGACGAGTACCGCCAACACTTGGAGAAGGACGCGGCATTGGAACGGCGTTTTCAGAAAGTGCTGGTCGATGAGCCTAGCGTCGAAGACACCATTGCAATTTTGCGTGGGCTAAAAGAACGCTACGAAGTCCATCACAACGTACAAATCACTGACCCTGCCATAGTCTCCGCCGCTGCCCTTTCGCACCGCTACGTCACCGATAGACAACTGCCCGATAAAGCCATTGATCTCGTCGACGAAGCAGCCAGCCTCATCAGTATAGAAATAGATTCTAAGCCCGAGGTCATGGACCGTTTGGAACGACGTTTAATCCAACTCAAGATCGAGCGCGAGGCACTCAAAAAAGAGGATGATGAGGCGTCGATTAAACGCCTCGAGAAACTCGAAACCGAGATCAATCGACTTGAATCCGAATTCGCTGATTTGGATGAGATTTGGACAGCGGAAAAATTGGTACTGGCCGGAAGTCACGACGTTAAAGAGCAGTTGGAACGTGCCCGCATGGATTTCGAAAGCGCTAAGCGCAGTAGTGATCTTAACCGCATGTCAGAGTTGCAATATGGAGTCATTCCAGATCTGGAGAAACGAATCACTAAGGCGGCACAAACCCACACCCAGGATATGAAACTATTACGCAACAAAGTCACCGAAGAGGAAATCGCAGAGGTTGTTTCGAAGTCCACCGGCATACCCGTCAGCAAAATACTGAACAGTGAACGCGAGAAGATTGCACAGATGGAAGATATTTTGCATGCACGAGTTGTCGGTCAGAAGGAAGCGGTTTCTTCGGTTGCTGATGCCATACGCCGTTCGCGCGCCGGACTTGCCGATCCAAATCGACCGAACGGCTCATTTCTGTTCTTAGGACCCACCGGCGTTGGTAAAACCGAGCTGTGTAAAAGTCTGGCCGAGTTTCTGTTTGAAACCGAAGACGCGGTGGTGCGCGTGGACATGTCGGAATTCATGGAAAAGCATGCAGTTGCCCGCCTTATAGGCGCGCCACCGGGCTACGTCGGTTATGAAGAAGGTGGCTACCTGACCGAAATCATCCGGCGCAAACCGTATTCGGTCATACTGCTCGATGAGATCGAAAAAGCCCATCCCGATGTTTTCAATATTTTACTCCAAGTGCTCGACGATGGTCGTTTGACCGACGGCCACGGCCGCACCGTCGACTTCCGCAACACCGTCATTATTATGACCTCTAACCTAGGCTCCGGGCTTATTCAAGAACTTGCACACGAACAGCCCTATCAGCAAATGAAAAGCGCTGTCATGGACATCGTGACACAAGAGTTTCGTCCGGAGTTCGTGAATCGTATCGACGACATCGTGGTTTTTCACGCACTCGATGCGGTGGCGGTGCGCGCCATCGCTGACATCCAGCTCGCGGAGCTCCGACTCCGTTTGACAGAACAGAATTTCGCTCTGGTGGTTTCGCCAGCAGCCGCCGACAAAATCAGCGCTGTCGGCTTTGACCCTGTATACGGCGCCCGTCCGCTCAAGCGCGCTATCCAGACGACCCTGGAGACACCGCTGGCAAAAGCATTACTAGCGGGAGAATTCGCACCGGGAGACACCATCAACGTTGATCTCCAAAGGAACGAATTGGCATTTAGCAAAGGGGCTCACTGCGCCGCTTGAGCACGACCTAAAGACCTAGTCAGCCACATGCCAGGTCGGTGAAGTATCGGGTAACCGATGGCCCAGAGCGGCTTTCGGAGCAACTTCCCACAATAACTCCAAGGGCAATTTTCTCCACAGAATTGGCTATTTACCAGCATTTCATCTACCATTTATTCGATATTATCCACCCCGACTGAATGACCCAATCATGGTGGTAACCAGCAGCAAAATCCCCCTGACCGGCTTGGCACGAAAGCTCGTTATAGATGGTCTGCTCGAAGAGGAGCAGGCTAGAGAAGCCTTCCAAGAGGCGCTCGCAACCAAAGTCCCCTTCGTGAAGTACCTAGTCGACAACGAACTGGGTAGCGCCTTGGACATCGCCCAGGCGGCGGCCACCGAATTCGGTATTGCGTTGGTGGATATTGAGTCCATGGAGCTAGATCCGGAAACCACCAAAACCGTCTCGGAAGAGTTGGTCAAGAAGCACCACGCGCTGCCTGTTTTCAGACGCGGCAACCGTGTCTTCGTCGCAGTATCCGACCCGACCAATATGCAGGCAGTGGACGAGATAAAGTTCCATATCGGCGCTAATACCGAGGCCATCCTGGTCGAGGAAGACAAGCTTAGCAAGACCATCGAACAAGCGCTGGAAGCAGCCGATGACGGCCTCGTCGATATGGCGGATTCAAACTTCGACAATCTAGATGAGCTCGAGGTCGACGGCGACGAAACCCCAGAACACGATGATCCCGACATCGACGATGCGCCGGTCGTTCGCTTCGTCAACAAAGTGTTACTCGATGCCATTAAAAAGGGCGCGTCAGACTTGCATTTCGAACCCTACGAGAACAGCTATCGCGTGCGGTTTCGTGTCGACGGCGTCCTGGAAGATATTGCGAAACCACCGAGAACATTCGCGGGTAAGATAGCCGCCCGAATCAAAGTCATGTCTCGGTTGGACGTCTCGGAGCGTCGTGTCCCCCAAGATGGACGCATTAAACTGAAACTCTCGAAGACCAAAGCTGTCGATTTTCGTGTCAGTACCCTCCCAACCTTGTTCGGGGAAAAGGTGGTGTTGCGTATCCTTGATTCTGATGTAGCAAAACTGCGAATCGAACAGCTCGGCTACGAGGAACACCAGAAGGACATATTCCTGACTAACCTGAAAAAACCCTATGGTATGTTTCTCGTCACCGGGCCTACCGGTAGCGGTAAGACGGTTTCGCTCTATTCAGGTATCAACATACTCAATCAGGAAAACGTCAACATCGCGACGGCTGAGGATCCGGTTGAAATCAACTTGCCCGGCGTCAACCAGGTACAAGTGGACGAACGCACGGGCATGACCTTTCCCAAAGCTCTTAGAGCCTTTCTACGCCAGGATCCGGACATCATCCTGGTCGGCGAAATACGCGACCTGGAAACCGGCTCTATCGCGGTAAAGGCAGCACAAACCGGCCACATGGTGATGTCCACCCTACACACTAACGATGGGCCGCAAACGCTGACCCGTCTTCAAGACATGGGGATCCAGGCTTTTGCGGTGGCGACGGCCATCAACTTGATTACGGGTCAGCGCCTTTGCCGGCGTTTGCACCCGGATTACAGAGTCGCGATGGATATCCCGGATGATGCGTTGCTCGATGAAGGCTACACAGAAGAGGAAGTCTCTGAGGGCATCACGCTATTCGGGCCCGGCGACGGTGGCGCGGATTGTCCCAGTGGGTACAGAGGGCGCACCGGGATCTATCAAGTAATGCCAATTTCAGACCAGATGAAACGACTCATCATCGAAGGCGCTAACGCGGTGGTGCTTGCCGATCAGTCCCGTGAAGAGGGGATCTGGGATATTCGTAAATCAGGTCTACAGAAAGTCAAAGCCGGTATCACCAGTCTCGCTGAAATCAATCGGGTAACAGTAGAATAGTCGTGGCAGAGGCAATTAAAAAAGCAGATATCTTCGTTTGGGAAGGGACCAACAAAGCAGGTAAGAAAGTCAAGGGCGAACTCAGTGGCTCGAGCGATGCGTTGATTAAAGCGCAACTGCGACGCCAAGGTGTAAATCCGTCTAAGGTCAAGAAAAAGACCAAACCGCTATTAGGCGGAGGTAAAAAAATCACATCTAAGGATATCACCGTATTCAGCCGACAACTGGCGACGATGATGTCTTCTGGCGTACCGCTGGTCCAATCGTTCGATATCGTTGGGCGCGGACATGAGAATGCGAAGATGGCCGACATGATCATGGATATAAGAAACCATGTGGCATCCGGCGGTAGCCTGGCGGAGAGCTTGGGAAGGCATCCGCGGCATTTCGACGACTTGTTCGTTAGTCTGATTACCGCCGGCGAGGCGGCAGGTATCCTCGAATCGATACTACACAAAATAGCCGATTACCAAGAGAAAACCGAAGCTCTTAAATCGAAAGTAAAAAGCGCGTTGTTCTATCCGAGCGCGATCGTCGTAGTCGCCTTCATCATCACCGCTATTTTGATGATCTTCGTTATTCCTCAATTCGCCGATCTATTCGCTGGCTTCGGTGCAGATCTGCCGGCACTGACTCAGCTGGTGATCGAGATATCGGACGTCTTCCAACAATATTGGTGGGCAATATTTGGTGGCATCGGCCTCACCATCTACGCCATTCTGGAATCAAAACGACGTTTCATCAAAGTAGCCCACTTTTTCGATAGGTCAATGCTGAAGCTGCCGATCATCGGCGACATTCTCTACAAGTCCGCGATCGCGAGATTTTCGCGGACACTCGCAACTATGTTTGCGGCTGGCACCCCGCTAGTCGAAGCGATGACTTCCGTCGCGGGAGCCTGTGGCAATATTGTCTTTTACGACGCAACCCTGGTCATGCGGGACGAAGTCACCACAGGCACGCAGCTTCAGGTTGCAATGCGTGACAGCGATCTATTCCCCAATATGGTCACTCAGATGGTCGCGATCGGCGAAGAGTCCGGTGCACTGGACACCATGTTGAACAAAGTAGCTGATTGGTTCGAACAGGAGGTGGACGACGCGGTGGAAGGGTTGACCAGTCTATTAGAACCGATAATTATGGCGGTATTGGGCGTGGTCATAGGCGGTTTGGTCGTTGCCATGTATCTGCCGATATTCAAGATGGGCCAGGTTGTTTAAACGAGCGTCTTCATCCGACTTAAGACCCCGGCATAAAAAGTCGAGACGCGAGCTTAGTACTTCGCTTTTTTTCGCCTTAGCATCATGAATATTCTTGTCTACCTGCAAGATAACCCCGTTGCACTGACCGCATGTGTATTCGTTTTCGGCCTGATCGTCGGGAGCTTCTTGAATGTAGTGATCTACCGCCTACCGGTGATGATGCAACGCGACTGGCGATCGCAATGCCGCGAATTGTTTGACGAGCCACTCACCGAAGCGCTGCCAAAGGGACGTTTTGATCTGGTCGCGCCACGCTCGCGCTGCCGGAACTGCAACCAGCAGATTCATGCTCTGCAAAATATCCCCGTAATAAGCTTCATGCTGATGCGCGGGCGCTGCGCCAGCTGCGGAGAATCGATTAGTCGCCGCTATCCGCTGGTCGAATTGATCGGCGGGATCCTCGCCGCTGCAGTGAGCTGGAAGTTCGGTTTCAGCATGCAAACGCTATACGCAATCCTGTTCACCTGGGCACTGATCAGTCTTACGTTTATCGATTTCGATACCACCTTTTTGCCCGACTCCATCACTTTGCCATTTCTTTGGCTCGGTCTTATCGCCAATGCGTCGAACACCTTCACCACGTTGCGCTCTGCCGTGTTCGGCGCCATCGCAGGTTATCTGATACTTTGGACAATCTATCAAATGTTCAAACTAGTGACCGGCAAAAAGGGCCTGGGATTCGGCGATTTCAAACTTCTCGCGATGCTGGGCGCGTGGTTGGGATGGCAAGCACTGCCGATAGTCATCGTACTTTCCTCCGTCGTCGGCGCCACGGTTGGTCTTGCGCTGATCACATTTCGCGGCCAAGCCCGTGACGTACCGATCCCTTTCGGCCCTTATCTGGCATCGGCTGGCTGGATCGCGCTGATCTGGGGAAACCAGATCACGGATAGTTACTTGAGATGGGCGACACCGGGATAGGTGGTATCCGGGTCGGCTTGACCGGAGGCATTGGCAGCGGCAAATCAGCCGCATGTGCCCGTTTACAGACGCTTGGCATCACAGTAGTCGACGCCGATGTGGTCGCGAGAGAATTGGTTAACCCCGGCACCCCTGCTTTACGGGAGATCGTGGCGCTGTTGGGCCAAGAGGTACTTGATGACAGCGGTATGCTCGATCGCCGAGCCGTCCGCAGACTGGTCTTTACGAAACCGCAAAAGCGTCGCCAGTTGGAGGACATTCTCCATCCGCGCATCTACCCCGAGATGATCCACCAACTTGAGGCGAGTTCCACGCCCTATGGCGTTCTGTGCATTCCACTGCTGGTGGAAAGTGGAGATTTAGACCGATTCTCGAGAATCATCGTTGTCGATGCCTCGCCCGAAGCGCAGCTTGCACGGGTGATGGCCCGAGATGATTTGACAGCGACCGAAGTGGAAGCAATCATGCACACTCAAACCGGCCGTGAGCAAAGGCTGGCAGTGGCTGATGATGTCATCCACAACGATGCGGATCTCGGTCACCTCCACGAACAAGTGGACACGCTACACAAGCGATATCTTCAGTTATTCGACGCACAGTAATGAGCATAGAAAACCCACAGGGTATCCAAAACTCGCTTTTCCCGGATGCGAGCAAAGCTGTATACGAACAACCACTAAGTGAGCGTATCCGTAGCTTTCTACGTCTGGAGTATCTGTTCACTCTGATTAATTCCACCATTGACACGCAGTCGGAGTGGGCCAGCCGAATAACGCTTGAAACGATAATTGACATAACCGATGTGCTGACCCGAACCGATATCAAAGCCGAACTGATCAAAGAGATCGACCGACAATCGGTGGTTCTTTCCAGACTTCAATCGAACCCGGGCGTCGATCATTCACGCCTTAAGTCAACTATTTCAAGCCTGCAAAATTTGCTATCCCGTCTGCATTCAAGCGAATGCCAACCTGGACAAACCGTTCGCAAGGATGAGCTGATTGCTTCCATACGCCAACGGCTGACGATACCTGGAGGCACGTGCAGTTTCGATCTACCCGGCTACCATTATTGGTTGAGCAAACCAGGAGCACAACGCAACGCGCAATTGCAACATTGGTTGGCAGATCTTCGCATTATGCAGGACGGTATTGCGGTTATCCTCGGCGTGGTCCGGGAAAGTGCCTCACCAACCCAAGTCACTGCGAACTCCGGCTTCTTCCAACAACCGCTGGATACCGACCTCTCCTACCACATGGTCCGAGTGCTGCTACCGGCAGATTCACCCTTTTACCCCGAAATTAGTGCCGGTCGCCATCGTTTCACGATCCGTTTTCTCGAACAAAAAAATACTTTGCTCCGACCCAGCCAAACCGACGCTGATGTCTACTTTGAGTTGGAACGGTGCGTGTTTTGAGCGCCGCCGAATGCCCACATTGCGGGGACCAGACTCACTTGGACACTAGTAATGAATATCGGCCGTTTTGCAGCGAACGTTGTCGGTTGATCGATCTTGGCGACTGGGTCAACGAAGAACACAAGATTGCCGGACGAGAATTCAGCGATCCAGGATTCGATGGCGACACCTTCTCTGCGGCGACAGAACGGTCGTCGAAACATTAACCATCGCTTTCGGGAGTGCATTGGAGTGAGAATTTAAACGCCCAACTTCCGACGCTCTATCTCTCTCCACAGCGAGACAAAACCCTTCGCTAAGGCTTAGTGAGAGGGTGCATTTCTTACTAGTCTGCTTCGAGCAACAAAGGCATTGTCGGGAGCACTGGGTATTCCTAATAGATGCCACTTTCTCTGGGGGCGCAGCACCCAAGCCTGTGAGGACGTATCCAAAGCATCTCTCCCATGCGATTAGCCGATGCCCTAGCAACGCCCATCTTTCACCGATCTGACCTATCCAATTGTTACTGCCGCTACCGCCGCCGCTGGGTCCGGCGCATCCCATATTCCGCTAATCATCGCCAACCCCTGTGCGCCAGCGTCGCGGGCGACAGACAAATCACTTGGCCTCATGCCACCAAGCGCATAGACCGGCAGGCAACAGTGGCTCACCAATTCCTCGAAAGCAGGCCAGCCGAGCGGCCTAGTTTCGGGATGACTTGCGGTTACTTTGACTGGACCTAGTACGGCGAAATCACAACCAATAACCTCTGCATGCCTGAGTTCGCTCGCACTGTGACAGGAGGCACCAAGCAGAAGCTCTGCTGGCAAAGACCGTGTTGCAAGCTGCATCAAGCGGCTGCTTGAAAGATGCACACCGCCGGTTCCCCATGCTGTTGCCTGATCCGGCGTCGTATTTACCAGCAGAGTCGCCCCGTGATCGTGGCAAAGCGACAAAGCGGCTTTGGCCACCTCATCAACACGTTTCTGATTGAGTTCCGGTGCGCGCAACTGAACCAGTTCAGCGCCACCGACAAGGCAATGTGCAAGCCGTGCAAGAAAATCTTCCTCCGGCGACGGAGTAATCAAGTACAGGCTAGGTAATCGGACTGCAGTGACAATAGCTCGGTTCGCGGCGGGAAAATCAATCTTAGACAGCTCTTGCAGCCCCACCCACTGGAGCGCTTGTCCCTGGCGACCAACCACCGCACCGCTCCACTTCGTCACTTGTAACACATCAAGCATCACCCGTTTATCCGGGTAATCGAACGGCAGTTTAATCAAGCGACGTGCAGCATGTACGTCAATTGCAAGTTCTTCACCAAGTTCCCGCTGCAACGCCTGAAAGGTTTTTTCTCCAGGTTCGACTTTTCCACCCGGAAACTCCCATAGACCACCCTGGTGTGTTCCAGCTGCGCGCCGTGACAGCAAGATTTCGCCGGTACTGTTGCTTACTACACCTACCGCTACGTGAACCCGTTCAAGTTCGATATTCCGCATTTATTTTCACATAGTCGTGGGACAGATCGCAGGTCCATACAGTAGCGCTGACCGCGCCGCGGTTCAGCGAGATCACTATTCTGATATCTTTATCGGCCATTGCGCGTACTCCAGCATCTTCGTCATAATTCGCAGCACGGCTACCATCTGTGACGATCTCGACTTCGTTGATTGCTATACTCACGCGATCAACATCTAGATCCTCCAGTTCAGAACGGCCGACGGCAGCTAGCAGCCTTCCCCAATTTGGATCAGAAGCAAACATCGCTGTTTTGACCAACGGCGAGTGTGCGATTGTATAGGCAACCTGCTTAGCTTCCGCTTCAGTGTTAGCGCCGTTGACCGCTATCTCGATGAATTTGGTGGCCCCTTCACCATCACGCACGATGGCAAAAGCGAGCTCACGGCAGACATCTGTTAAAGCAACCGTAAATGCGTGCACAGCGGCGGCATCGCTAGGCAACTCAATCTCCCCGGTCGCCATGACGACACAGGCGTCGTTGGTGGATGTATCACCATCCACGGTGATGCAATTGAAAGTGGATGCTACCGCACTATCGAGCGCCGCCTGTAGGATCGCTTGATCAACGCTCGCGTCTATGCCGATAAAAGCAAGCATAGTGGCCATATTGGGACAGATCATGCCCGAACCCTTCGCGATACCAGTGAGGGTGAACTCCATATCACCCAGCGTGAGTCGCCTGCTGCAGGTCTTGGGCACCGTATCAGTGGTCATGATTGCCTTGGCAGCAGCCTCCCAGTTGTCGGCTCCAAGATCATCATAGGCTGCCGCAATGCCTGCTTCGAAAACCGCCATCGGTAAGCGTTCGCCAATTACCCCCGTCGAGAACGGCAACACCGCGCAGGGCGACACCTCAGCGCGTGATGCGAGTAAGTTGCAACATTCGCGGGCGTCAGATAGACCCTGCGCGCCCATCCCCGCATTGGCGTTGCCCGAATTGATGAGTAACAAGCGTGTTTCGGCTTGCTCGATGTGCTCCCTGGCAACGACAACCGGACCGGCCGCGAAGGCATTGTTTGTAAACACCGCGGCGCAACTTGCTCCCGCTGCAATACCGATGACGACGAGGTCGTCACGGGAAGCACGTTTTATTCCAGCGGCTGCAGTACCGAGTTCGATGCCGGGAATGGGAATCGGGCGATCCATTGGCTCAATAACACTCGCTACGCTTAGTCAAGCTTGCCGTGGCATTGTTTGTACTTTTTCCCCGATCCACACGGGCAGGGCTCATTGCGGCCCACTTTACGCTGCGAACGGACAAAAGGTGTCTTCGGTGTGTCGGGTGCGTCGTCTCCGATTTCCGTCGCGCCACCCAACGCACTCCGCGCCTGCGCGTGGCGGTACTGCATTTGGCGTTCCTGCTGACGCTGCTTTTCGAGCGCTTCCATATCGTCTTCAGAGCGTACTTGGGCTTTAGTAACGATGCCGACGACATCACGCTTAATCTCCTCAAGAAGCCTGGAGAACATCTGAAAGGATTCGCGCTTATATTCCTGTTTTGGATTCTTTTGGGCGTAACCACGCAAGTGGATCCCCTGACGCAGGTGATCCATCGCCGAGAGGTGTTCTTTCCAGTGGGAGTCCAGTCGACTCAACATTATTTGCTTTTCAAACAACCTCATCACCGGCGCTCCAACAAGTTGTTCCTTCTCCGCATAGGAGCGCTTTATCTCATCAAAAATCCTATCACGGAGACTTTCCTCGTGTAGCCCATCATCTTCATCCAACCATTTTTGCAACGTCAGACGCTGGTCAAACTCGTGTTGCAGTACAGACTCCAGCCCCGAGATATCCCATTGCTCATCCAGACTTCCAGGCGGGATATAGGTATCCACGATGTCGTTCACCACGTCGTAGGTGATACCAGTGATGTTCTCGGATATGTCCTCGACATCCATCAAGTCGTTGCGCTGTTCGTAGACAACTTGACGCTGGTCATTAGCAACATTGTCGAACTCGAGCAGGTTCTTACGAATGTCAAAGTTATGCCCTTCGACCTTCCGCTGTGCGTTTTCTATCGCTTTGCTCACCCAAGGGTGCTCGATGGCCTCACCTTCTTCCATCCCCAATTTCTGCATAATGCCGGCAACCCGATCGGACGCAAATATACGCATCAAATCATCCTCCAACGACAGATAGAAACGGCTGCTGCCGGGATCTCCTTGCCGGCCGGACCTGCCTCTCAGCTGATTATCGATTCGGCGGGACTCGTGGCGTTCAGTGCCCGTGATGTGCAGCCCTCCGGCGCTCAACACTTGATCATGGCGATCTTGCCAATCTACTTTCATATTTTTGACCGCTGCCGACGATGCGTCATCTCCGAGGTTTTTGAGTTCTGCTTCGAGATTCCCGCCCAGAACGATGTCGGTGCCGCGACCCGCCATATTGGTGGCAACCGTAACCGTGCCTGGCCTTCCCGCTTGGGTAATTATGTGTGCTTCCTTCTCGTGGAACTTGGCATTCAATACTTGATGCTTTATCCCCTCTTTATCGAGCAGATCGGACAAGAACTCCGACGTCTCGATTGATGCAGTGCCTACTAGCACGGGTTGTCCCCGCTCCGTACAATCTTTTATATCGTCGATAATTGCCTCGAATTTCTCGTTCTTGGTCAGATACACAAGATCACCGTGATCTTCCCGGATCATCAGTTTATGCGTTGGGATGACAACGACTTCGAGTCCGTAGATTTGCTGAAACTCGAAAGCCTCTGTATCGGCGGTGCCAGTCATACCTGATAATTTGTTGTACAAACGGAAATAGTTTTGAAACGTGATCGATGCCAGTGTCTGATTCTCGTTTTGGATCGCCACCCCTTCTTTGGCTTCGATCGCCTGATGCAGGCCTTCCGACCACCGGCGCCCCGCCATGGTACGCCCGGTGAACTCGTCTACGATAACCACCTCGCCCTCGGCGACGACATAGTCCACGTTAACGTCAAACAGCGCATGTGCGCGCAATGCTGCATTGATATGGTGCATCAAACCAATGTTGGTTACACCGTAGAGGCTGTCTCCGGCGTTCAGGATCCCTGACTGGATAAGGAGTTTCTCCACGTGCTCGTGACCAGCCTCGGTCAAGTGCACCTGTTTATTTTTCTCCTCTATGGAATAATCACCCGGCCCATCTTCCACCTCTTGGCGTTTGAGTTTGGGAACGAGTTTATTAATGCTTACATAAAGATCGCTACGATCTTCGGTCGGTCCGGAAATTATCAGAGGCGTGCGCGCTTCGTCTATTAGTATTGAATCAACTTCATCGACAATGGCAAAGCTGAGTCTGCGCTGCACGCGATCCTCAGAACCGAAGGCCATGTTGTCGCGTAGATAATCGAAACCGAATTCATTATTGGTGCCGTAGGTAATATCGGCTACGTAGGCTGTTTGACGGTCCGAGGGCGCAAGACCCGCAACGATGACGCCGGTACTCATGCCGAGAAACTCATAAACCCTTCCCATCCATTCGGCATCGCGCCGAGCGAGATAATCATTGACCGTGACTATGTGGACTGGGTTGCCCGCCAGAGCATTCAAATAGGCGGCTAGGGTCGCAACAAGGGTCTTACCCTCGCCGGTACGCATTTCAGAGATTTTTCCCTGATGCAGAACCATTCCGCCGATAAGCTGCACATCGAAATGACGCATACCTAGCGTCCGCACCGCCGCTTCCCGGACAGTGGCGAAGGCTTCCACCAGCAGATCATCCAGCGTTTCGCCCTCAACATAGCGACTTTTAAACAGCTCAGTTCTGGCAGCCAGATCCTGGTCGTTTAGCGCCTGCAACTCTTCTTCCAAGACGTTGATCTGGTCGACAGCCTTTTGCATGCGTTTGAGCAAACGCTGGTTGCGACTGCCGAAGATCTTACGGAAGACTTTCGACAGACCCTTTCCTATCTCAGCCATCTTGAAAAACTAGGGTACGGTGGATTGGGGGATGAACTATTCAGAAGACTTCCGAACGTAGCGAAGCGGATTTACAATCTTGCCGTCACGTACAACCTCGAAATGCACGTGCGGGCCGGTTGCGCGACCAGTCGAACCCATTTTAGCGATCAACTGACCTTTATCAACCGTGTCACCGAGGCTCACTACGTTCTTGAAATTGTGTGAGTAGCGAGTAACAAATCCGTTACCGTGACTCACATCGACCATGTTGCCATAACCAGCCCTCCAACCCGACCAAGTTATTACGACGGAGGCGACTGCTAGCACATCACTACCCTGGCGACCGGCAAAATCGACACCACGATGAAACTCTTGTTTCCCCGTTACCGGGTCCGCGCGCTTGCCAAATCCAGATGAAATCCAACCACTGACTATCGGCTTACCAGTGGGGGAGATCTGCGCATGCAGATCCCGATCCCGCAGAATGTGTTCCATTGCGACGAGTTGCTCGTCACTATCGCGCAGCTGGGCTGACAGCCTATACAGTGCGTCGAGTGTTTCACCGGGTTCCGCAGAATGCTGATCATCACTACTACCGGGACCACCTAAAGGGGGCTCGGTTGTGAAATCGAACTCGCCTTGCGGGAGGTTTGCCATCTCGACCATGCGGCTACCCATGGCATTCAGGCGCACGACATGCGCATGCAAATTCCCGACCTGCAACGCAAGCGCGTTGAAATTCGAACGTTGTTCACGCCGCACAGCCGCAATCTCACGACGCTGCCCCGAGACCTCGCTCTGCCAATGTTCAGTCGAGTTCGGAGGACTGTTGAGCATCCTATCGGCAGTGTCATCGGCCCCCGCGCGATATCCTAAACCCAGGATTAGCACGACCAAGGCGACGCCTACAAAGGCCCCAAGCCCGACGCTCAGAACATTTAGTTGGAATCGGACACGCTGCCCTCGCGATTTTGAGAGTAATAAAATTTCCATTATTCTGTATGGACAATTCGCGCTTAGCGACAAATAACCTCCTGTGAATCCACCAGCCAAAAAAACTCGGCGCCCCGTTAATCTCGATCGCATCCTGTCCACCGGAGCGCTTGGGCAGCTCATTGCCAACGCGCGGGCCGGGCTCAAACTACAGGAACGCCTCAAGACTTTCCTGGGCGATACCGCCGCCGATCACTTCTCTCTGGTCAGACATAGTCCGAGGGATCTGGTCTTGCTCGCCGATTCCCCGGTTTGGAACTCCTACCTACGCTTCCGCGTACCGATGATCCTCGATCATCTGCGAAGTCGACACGGTATGCACGGGCTCGAAAACATCCACATTAAAGTGGCTCTCCCCGCCCAAAGCGCCGCCTTCCCCCTCCATAAACCTGCGAAACTCTCGCCGGACGCGGCCCGACATCTCCGGCAAGCTGCTGAATCTACCGCTGATCCGGGCCTGAAATCAATCTATGTGCGTATCAGCAATCACACAAAAGAGTGATGGACGGACAGAAAACTCACGAAAAAGCGCAGCTTACGCATGGTGTTCAATCTTAGCCTCAAGACACATGCACCGGTTGCATGAAGGATATCGGAAGCTCCGTCTCATCTCCGTAGGTTACGATCTCCCAGGCGCTACGCTCCTCCAAGAGCGTCCTTAGCAAACGATTGTTCAGCGCGTGGCCAGACTTGTAGCCGCTAAACGCTCCTATCAGACTATGCCCTAGGAGATAAAGGTCGCCGATAGCGTCAAGGATCTTATGTTTGACGAACTCATCGTCGTAGCGCAGCCCGTCTTCGTTCAAAACGCGGTAATCATCAACCACGACGGCATTGTCTAAGCTTCCGCCCAAAGCAAGATTTTTCTCGCGCAGAAGCTCGACTTCACGCATAAATCCGAAGGTTCGCGCACGGCTTACTTCCTTTACAAAAGAGGTTGTCGAAAAATCAATAGAAGCGTATTTCTTACTGTTCTCGAAGAAAGGGTGCTTAAATTCGATACCGAAAGAGACCTTGAAACCTTCAAAAGGTTCGAACTTCACCCACTTATCGCCATCTGCAACTTCTATCTCGTGCTTAATTCGAATAAATCTTTTTGGCACGCGTTGTTCTTCTATCCCAGCAGATTGAATAAGAAAAACAAACGGTCCAGCACTACCGTCCATAATGGGCACTTCCGCCGCGCTGACGTCGATGAAACAGTTGTCTATACCGAGCCCCGCAAGGGCAGAGAGTAAATGCTCTACTGTTGAGATGCAGGCTTCGCCAGAGCCTAGGCTGGTGGATAGACGCGTGTCTGCTACATTCTCAATTCGCGCAGGGATATCGACGGCGGGTTCCAGATCGACTCGTCGAAAAACAATTCCATTGTCGGCTGCTGCGGGGCGCAAAGTGAGAAAAACTTTCTTACCGGTATGCAAACCCACCCCGGTCGCCCGAATGACGTTTTTCAACGTTCGCTGCTTGATCACCTACCCCCCACACGGCGTAATGAATCGAGCGGACCGCGATAATAACATAACTCTAACTCATTTCTTTCGTTGTTTTGCTGATTCTCGTTAGCTTAAGATCGTCTCATTACTCGCGATAGCGCTAATCCGCTTGGCGCCGCAAGAACGCAGGGATATCTAGGTAATCAGGATCCACTGTGGGATCACTGGCCTCTTCTGTGGCCACTTTATTGCGCATTACCGTCGGTCGATCCAGCGTTTTGTAGTCGAGTTCCTCCGGAGCGCTGGAGGCAACCAATTTGACGGGTGTCTCGGTATCCGGCTCACCGGCGATGTCCAACCCGGTAGCGACCACTGTAACCCTGACTTCGTCGGTCATGTTCTGATCGATGACTGTACCGACCACAACCGTGGCGTTTTCGGAGGAGAAGTCCTTGACTATCGAACCTACCTCTTCGAATTCGCCCATAGTCAGATCCATACCCGATGTAATATTCACCAAGATCCCTTTGGCACCAGACAAATTTACGTCCTCAAGCAATGGACTCGAGATTGCCGTTTCGGCCGCTGTCCTAGCTCGGTCCGCACCACGTCCAATGCCAGAGCCCATCATCGCCATCCCCAAATCCGACATTACGGTGCGCACATCGGCGAAATCAACATTGATCAAACCCGGGCAAGTTATAAGTTCCGCAATACCTTGCACAGCACCAAGCAAAACGTCATTGGCAGCTGCAAACGCGTCCAACAGGCTAACGTCGCGCCCCAATACGCTTAGCAGTTTTTCGTTTGGAATGGTAATCAGTGAATCCACAAACTGACTGAGTTCGCGGGTTCCGTCTTCCGCGACCTCCTGGCGCTTGCGACCCTCGAAGTTGAATGGTCGCGTTACGACGGCCACGGTCAGGATTCCGTGTTCTTTTGCAATCTGCGCGATGATCGGCGCGGCACCGGTCCCGGTACCACCACCCATACCGGCGGTGATAAACACCATATCGGAACCCTCCAAAAGATCGGAAATGCGATCGCGGTCCTCCAAAGCAGCCTGGCGTCCCGTCTCTGGATTCGCACCCGCTCCCAAGCCCTTGGTTATGTCGCTACCAAGCTGCAGTTGCGTCTTGGCCGTGCAACTTCTGAGCGCCTGTGCATCCGTATTCATACCTATGAACTCTACACCGTCTATATTGGCGGTAACCATATGCTGTACTGCGTTCCCACCTCCGCCACCAACGCCGATGACTTTTATCACAGCGCTTTGGCTATGGTCGTCCATCAGTTCAAACATTGACGTTTCCTCCTGGCTATTCCTCTAAAAACTCCCATGAAACCAACCTTTCATTCGCTCCCACATTCCGCGCATTCCACTATCCGCACGTCCTGAATGCGCTGGTTCCTGCATTGCTTTATTGCCAAAAAGCAATAATCCGACCCCCGTTGCATAAATGGGATTCCGGACAACGTCCAAAAGTCCTGCAACGTACTGCGGCACACCGGTTCTTACCGGCATATGGAACACTTCTTCGGCAAGGTCGATCGTGCCTTCCATGCGAGATCCTCCGCCGGTTAGCACCATGCCCGCTGCAATGAGTTCGTTAAAACCACTGCGATTTAGTTCCTTTTGAATCAGACTAAACAACTCCTCATAGCGGGGCTCTATTACTTCAGCTAAGGTTTGGCGAACCAGGCGGCGCGGTGGACGATCTCCTACACTCGGCACCTCGATCGTTTCCTCGGCATTCGCCAATTGCGTTAAGGCACAGCCATATTTTATTTTTATGTCCTCTGCGTTATTCGTTGGCGTTCGCAAAGCGACGGCAATATCGTTAGTCACTTGATCGCCGGCTATCGGGATCACTGCTGTGTGATGGATAGCACCATTTAAGAAAACAGCAATATCGGTGGTACCGCCGCCGATATCAGCCAAACAAACACCGAGTTCACGTTCGTCTTCCGTCAGAACCGCATGGGCAGAGGCTAACTGTTGCAATATCACGTCATCTACTTCTAAACCGCAACGCCGGACACATTTGACGATGTTCTGAGCTGCGCTTACCGCGCCAGTAACCATATGCACGTTCGCCTCCAACCTCACTCCAGACATGCCGATCGGTTCGCGGATCCCGCCTTGACTATCAATCAGAAACTCCTGTGGCAGGATGTGCAGGATTTTCTGATCCGCCGGGATGGCAACCGCCCTCGCTGCATCAATCACCCTATCTACATCGCTAGCTGTAACTTCGGTATCCCTGATCGCGACAATCCCGTGCGAATTGAGACTGCGTATGTGACTTCCCGCAATACCGGTATAGACTGAATGGATCTCACAGCCCGCCATCAGCTCAGCTTCCTCGATGGCGCGTTGTATGGACTGAACAGTCGATTCGATATTGACGACAACACCTTTTTTCAGCCCTCTGGAGGAATGCGACCCTAGACCGATAATTTCGATGTTGCCATCCGGGGCAATCTCTCCGACGATCGCCACCACCTTCGACGTGCCAATATCGAGACCGACCAGCAGGTTCTTATCCGTCTTTTTGCTCATTCACCAATCCACCTAAACACTATTACCATCGCCAACCTCACCACGGCGTCCCACGGCGAACCCATTTGGGTAACGCAAATCGACAGTCGTCAATATGTGTAAACGCTGACCCAGAAAACCGCGAAAGGCATGCGCAAACCGTTGCAACCTGACATCAAAGTCGCTCTGACCTAGCAGCACTTGAGTTTCGTCGCTCAGCGTAAAGCTCCACGCCCGCCGCTCGCTCATACTCAATTCGATAACCTGTAGTCCTGCTCGCCCGAGTAGCTTGTCGACAGTCCTGTATCGTTCCATTACCAATCGTTCACTACCCAACGGACCATCGAGCTGAACGAGGCCCTCGGGAAACGTTTCGATCGCTGGATAAAACATCACACCTTCGACACTAAGCAATGCCACCGCACCCCAATATGCCACCGGTTGATGTTCGAAAACCGTAACCTGCAACTTGTCTGGCCAGACTCGCCTGACCGTGACATCGTTAACCCAGGGCTTACTCGTTAAAGCCTCTCTTATTTTCTCGACATCAATGGAAAAA
>CAZBOQ010000041.1:0-11521 GCA_964493555.1 uncultured Gammaproteobacteria bacterium
TTCCCGAGGAACTGCGTGACCTCACGCTGAACGCGCGCTATGTGTATATGCCACCGTTCCAAGTGCCGGATGTTGAGAAGAAGTTTGGTAACTTGACGCTGACTTACGCCTTGCAGCTGCATATTTCAGTGGTTGAGGTGGATCCGAATACCTTCCAGACTAAAATTCTCGATTATGCTCTGGTCGATGATTGCGGTACCGTCATCAACCACATGATTGTCGAGGGACAAGTCCATGGCGCCGCTGCACATGGGATCGGTGCAGCGTTGGTGGAGGAAATGCCCTACGATGACGACGGCAATGTTATCGCCGGTTCGTTTACGGACTACGCACCCATGACTATTAGCAATATGCCGCAACTCAAATGTGCCAATCATGAGTCGCCATCACCTTTCACAGTGCTTGGCTCCAAAGGGATGGGCGAAGGTGGCGGTGCGCCGCTGCATTCGCTCTCCGCCGCCTTGCAGGACGCGCTACATGGCGAAGGCATAATTATTGATCGTTCGCACAATTCGCCGATGTCGATGTTCGACCGCTATTCGGAAGATCACACCAAACCGGTAACGGTTGAGAACCGGTAAACGCAGAGTTCTCTTTTCCACAAGGAGAATGAACGGACGTGGTTGACTAAAAGAACTAGTAATACGAGGCACCTGGATGGCATCGTTCCATATCGGAATACTCCCCAATCGGCCTATCGGCGATTTCGTCGATTGGATCGCGGAAGCCGACGAACTTGGGTTCGGCGGGGTTTGGGTCGCCGATTCACAATCCGTTTTTCGTGACGCTTTCATGGCTCTGACGCTGTTTGCAGACCGTACCTCGAGCATGGAACTTGGTACCGGCGTAACCAACGTGATAACTCGTCATCCGGCGGTAATCGCCAACAATTTCGCCACCCTCAACGAATACTCTGGTGGCAGAGCGGTGCTAGGGATCGGTATTGGCGACAGCGCAATTTACACCATCGGTCAGAAGCCCACTCGTCTGAAACGTCTAGAGGAAATGATCGGTCTGTTGCGAAAGTTAATGGCCGGTGAAACCGTTCGCTTTGACGGCCAAGACATCGAAGTGAGTTGGCCACCTTGCAAAGTTCCAGTGGTCATCGCCTGTACCGGTCCCAAGTCATTACAACTGGCCGGCCGCGTTGCCGATGGAGTACTGTTTCAGGTTGGTGCTGATCCGGTTCTGGTGGAATACGCCAAGCGCAACATTGCCCTCGGCGCGAAAGAAGCTAACCGGGATATCTCGGACGTCAAGTTGTACCAGCGTCTCGCTTTCGCAGTTGCCGAGGATCGAGAGTCGGTGCGCAAAGAGGCGCGTGGTTATGCTTCGGTTGCTGCGAGTACAGTTTATCAAGGCATTCCGAGAGACGATATCCCTGACGACCTATATGAAGACCTACATCGAATGAAGGAACAATACGATTATCAGCAACATGGCGCGATGGATTCGGAGCAGACTGAATTCATCACCGACCGCATCCTAGACGCGGTAGGGGTAGTTGGTACGCCAGATGAGGTCGTACCGAAACTCGACGGCCTCATCAGACTCGGCGTGGAAAATTTTGTTTTTCCCATCGCGACCAAACAACCTGACGCAGTCATTAAGATGATCGCCGATGAGGTTCTGCCTAAAATCATAAGCTGATTGACGAGAATTCAACATGGCGACCATCCGACTCGGATTTAAGGCCTTCGATGCGCACGAGTTGCTCTGCCATTTCGTCGCGGAAAAGGCCGGGCTATATAAGAGGACAAACGTCGAAATCGAACTGGTAGACCTAACCTTCAGCAATGATGCCGATATGCCGGATAGCTTGTGCCAGGCGAGTTGTGGCGCTGCGCTTAGCAGTATCCTAAAAGGGAACCCACAGAGGGTCATGTTCGTGGCGACGGATCGGCCTATGTTCTGGCTTTATTCCCAGCCGAGAATTCGGGATCTTGCAGCGCTGGATGAAAAACGGATCAGTACGTTTCCGCCAATAGCCCCGCCCCATCATCTCGCTAACATTATCTTGCGCAAAGCCGGTGTAGACACGGGCAACGTCGCGTTGCTGGCTGCCAGAGATGACGTCGCGCGGCTCGGCCTGTTGCGGAGTGGCAACGTTGATGCTGCGGTGATCAGCTCGGCCGTTTCGCCACTCAAGATAGAACAAGATGGCTTTAACACACTGGCATTTTTTGGCGACCATTTGCGTATTCCGACGACCGGCTTTGCGGTTCATCAGACGTATCTGGAGAAACAGGCTGCGTTGATCGAAGGCCTGGTGAACGTTTTTAAAAAAGCCCTTAGGCTCATTCGGGACGATCCTAAGATGGTAGCTATCGTGTTGCGCGAGGTATTTGACGTGCCTGCTGATATTGCCGCCGCGACCGCAGTGCGGTTTCAGCCTTATTACACCGAAAATGGACGGACCACCATCCAGATCGCTCAAACTGCGATAGAGTCTTTATCGAAAACAATGGGTCTGAATTCAGCGCCGAACTGTGAGAATATTTACCTCGGTGGCTTTGCTGATGATTAGCATCGAAATCTCTAAAAGACTCTGAGTAATTTGCAAGGGAGTTAGCGGCTGTGCGAAAGGTCAAAACAACAGCGTTGATACTCGGGTTCCTCGTGTTTCCTGTGCTTGCTGGGACCGATTTCATCATTGAAAGAAAAGCCGAGAAGCAGCGGATGCGCGAGCTTGGATTACAGCATGACACGGCCTGGTCGCTGTATCAGGTGTTGAAAGAGAAGGCGGGCGGCGGTGACAACCCGAGCGTTGACGAATTGCCGGATTGGGGCGGGCTATGGTCGCGGACACGCGGCGGACTCAATTTCGATCCCGATCAGCGTTGGCCGCGTGAACCCGGTCACATGCCCACCGCTAAGTTCACGCCTGAATACCATCAACGCTTGCTGCATACGATGGAGTTGCGCAAAAGGAATCTCGAATATGATCCGCTGAGTCAGTGCATAGCGCCGGGACACCCACGTTGGCTGGGCATGCCTTTTCTACGTGAGCACATATTGAGACCCGAGCAGACTACCTTCATCGCGGAGGCCTTCAACAGTGTGCGCCGGATTTACACAGACGGGCGCGCTCATATTTCCGAGGAAGATCGGTTCCCGTTGCACAACGGTGATTCGATTGGTTTCTGGGACGGCAATAAACTGGTGATCCATACCAACCAACTGATGGCCCACATCTACGAACGCTCGCAGGGAGAGTACACGGAGGAGGTTGAGACGGTAGAGATCTGGCAACGAGTCGACGACGATACCATCCTGGTCGACGCGTGGATTTACGATCCTCCCGCGCTTGCTGAGCCTTGGTATACCAAACAGAGCTACACCAAGGTGACTAATCCCAATTTGGACCTGCGACTCAGTCATTGGGCTTGTAAAGGAACTCAGAACAATGATGTCATCGAGACCGAAGACGGCGGTTCCACTTTTCGTGATCTGACATTTACTGCAGAAGACGATGTCAATGGAGGTGGTAGCGAATGAACAGAACTATCCGTGTGATATTTGTCGCGGCGCTGTCGACCTTTGGCGGCGCGGGGTTCGCACACCACTCCGGTACCATGTTCGACGATAAGCAAGTTGTCGTTCTGCAGGGAGTGGTGAAGCAATTTCAGTACACCAATCCACATTCGTGGTTGTTGGTTGATGTCACCAATGAAGACGGCTCGGTGACGACCTGGGGTTTCGAAGCCGAAGGACCTAGCACTCTGTTGCGGTCAGGGATTAAAAAAAGTGACTTCAAACCGGGCACCAAGCTAACCATTACCGGCAACCCGATACGCGACGGTCGCCCGGCCGCAGGCTGGCTGAAAGCGGTACGCGAGGATGGCAAGGAGTTTTATCCCAAAGCGGGATTCACGGCGTTTGAAGTGGAGTGATGCCGGTGTTCAATTCCAGCTAACCCTTCATGAGACGAGAGGGTTGTGCCTAGAATTGAGGTTTGTTCCCAACCTCCCTTTTGGTGTCGCATGAGCTACTAACTTCAACTATGTTAGGCTCTCGTCACTGCAGACGGTACGCTCATCCGAGGCAACTAAGCGCGCGGGTAACTTACGGGACAGACGAACAGCGGGCAAGATGTGCGCATCAACGACGAAGCGCAGTGCTCGCGCGATCTCTGTGGCTGTGAGTGGAATCTGGTGTTTAAGTTTTAAACTTAAACACAGCAGGCTGTATAGAGACGGCGCCGTTTTATGTTGAATGGACCTTTCCGGTAGACTGAATATGGGCAATCAGCGCACTTCTAACGGCAGGCGTCGGACATGGAAATTGAACAGCAAAAAGCTCTAACAGAAAACCTTCCCTCGCTTCGTTTTAGCGAGGTCGTGATCCAGACGAGCAGATTTAAGGAATTGGTGGATTGGTACACGGTGTTTCTCGGCCAGAACCCCACTGTTTTGACCAATGATTCGGGAGGGGTTGCCTGGCCCGGTAACCGAGGAATCGCCTTCTTCCGGATCTATAAAGAGTTTCCCTATACGGAAGTGTTTGGCATATTCGAGTTTCCTGACACCGAGCTCAAAAACCGGCAGCGAGTTGACGGACCCAGCATTCATCACTTTCAAGTTCGATCCAAGACCTATGAAGATATGTTCCTGCGCTATGAAAAGTACAAAGCCTGTGGAATAACGCCGTTTCAGTCTTTCAATCATGGCCCGGGCACCAGTATTTACTACCATGATCCGGATAACAATATCGCCGAAATTTCTGCAGTAAATTATGAGACAGAGGAGGACTATATCGGGTACTTCCAGACTGAGGCCTACCAAAAAGCGTTTGATGGAATACCTATTGATCCCGAGCTGTTTTTGGCCGAATTGCGTGCCGGCAAGCCCATGTCGGAATTGGTCAAGGTCGTGGTCTGAAGCACTCGTAACAAGTGTATTGTGGAGATAACGTTGGTCGATGCTGCTGCCGTAACGCTGATGTCTATTGCGTTCGGCATGGGTTTAGGGTTGGAGGTGAAAGACTTCAATCGGCTCGCAACCGCGCCAAGGCCCGTGTTGGTTGGCCTGTGTGGGCAGATCTTGTTGTTGCCGCTGGTCGCCACCATGCTCGCGAGCCTTGTGGTGGCACCCGAACTCGCGGCCGGGCTTTTGCTGATGGGAGTTTGCCCGGGCGGCTCGTCGTCGAATTACTTCAGCTTTCTCGCTCGCGGTAACATTGCCCTGTCGGTGAGTTTGACGGCATTGACTGGCATGCTATCTGTACTTTACGTACCGCTGACCTTCAATTTTGCTGCTAATCTAATTTTGGGTGCTGAGACCGAGGTCGCTCTTCCAGTTTGGCGGACCATGAAGAGCATTCTGCTTTTCCTAGTGGTTCCTGTTATTTGCGGTATGACGGTGCGTGTGTGGCGACGCCAATGGGCGGTGAAATGGATGAGCCCGGTCGCCACCACCGGTTTTGTTTTGCTGATCCTTGTGAGCCCAATATTGGTTTGGGATTACTTCGTAGAACTCGATGGAGTCGTAGCGGCAGTGACGAGGGTGGTTGCAATTCTGTTCGTCATTATGATCCCGTTGGGATATGCGCTGGGGAAATTCACTGGACTTGTCGAAGCAGATAGACGTTCGATAACCGTGGAGATCGGCGTTCAAAACGTGGCTTTAGCCCTTTATTTATCTATCACTTTTTTCAAAGATATCAGTTACGTGATTGTTCCAATTGCTTACTTGATCCTGATGTGGATCTTTGTGCCTGGGTTCATCGTGGTCTGTCGAACTTATGACCGGCGCGTCGCGGTGGCGTAACGGACATAGGCGTGATCAATTCCGTCGTCCGCAACGGTTTCCAGAGCGTCATGGCTGGCAACGTGGCAGAGAGGATCTTGGACTATATGGAAACCGATGTATTGACTGCGATTACTTATGATGGTGATGTGTCGCAAAAACTGGCGATAGATCTTCATATTTTTCAGACCTAGCACAACAACCTCGGATTACGAGAGCTTATGGGAATTGCAATTTGGGGCGGCGCTACGCCGCGTACGATGAGAGCTCATTGGGCGGCCCATGAATTAGGTGTCGAGTACGATGCCAAACTCATCGGTTCGCGTTCCGGTGCTACGCAAACCGAAGAGTTTCGCGCGCTTAACTGCAAAGAAAAAATACCGGTGTTGGTAGATGACGAACTGGTATTAACGGAAAGTGCTGCGATTGTTACCTATCTAGGCGACAAGTACGGTAAGTTGACTCCGCCGGTCGGCAGCATCAGGAGAGCGAAATACAACGAATGGATGTCTTACATACAAATGGAGCTGGATGCGCACACCTTATACATCATTCGCAGGCACGTCGGTTTGGCGGATCTGTATGGTGAGGCACCAGCGGCGATCGCCGCCGCCAGGGATGGCTTTAAAAAGCAGATAAAGTGGGCGTCTCCGCGGCTTAAAGTTGCGGACTACGCGATCGGTGAAGCGTTTTCCGGAGTGGATATAATGTTGACTACTACCTTGGATATGGCGGTATTTTTTGATTTCGAGCTTGCCGAAGAATTCGAAACTTATCGTGCTAAACATAGCGCAAGACAGGCATATCAAACAGCGAACGCTCTTAACTATTCGATCTCAGCTGACCGTTGAGTTGGCAACTTAATCGGACACGGGAAAAGCATTTTTCTATTTCCTAGAGGTGTTGAAGAATAGAACCACACTCAGTTTGTCGGATTGATTTTCTCGGTGCGCCGTTCGCGAGCATTGACCATCAGGCATAGCAGTTCGACGAATCGTCCGGTGGCGATATGCGCCGAATAACCTCTGGAGCCATTGTTTGGATTGAGCGCGACAATATTCGCGCCCATGACGTTCGCGTCATACACACTGTGGATTATGTTGCACACTCGTTTTCAGGTATGGTCACAGGGCGAGCCTAGCTCCGGAATCTCGAGGAACTGCGGCTCAATGTTAGGAATCGCCTCCAAGCATTCTCGCGAGAATATGCAACATATCCGCTAACCACTAACCTTAGTGCCTATGGATTTTGGGATAAACTTCTTTCCTAGCATCGGACCAGCGGTCAAGCAGGCCTCCGAGTATTTTGCGGAAGCCCTTACGTTGGCTTCACTTGGTGATGAGTTGGGTTATGAGCACGTACGCACCGTTGAGCACCATCTGAACCCGTACGGCGGTTACAGCCCCAACCCGATGGTGTTCCTTTCCGCCGTCGCGCAGCGTACCCGGCGACTCCGGTTGGTCACTGGTGCTGTGTTGCCGATTTTCAATAGTCCGCTCAAGCTTGCCGGAGAGATCGGGATGCTGGACGCCATCTCGAGAGGGCGGCTGGAGTTGGGTTTCGCACGGGCCTTCTTGCCTCATGAATTCAAAGCTTTCAATCGAAGGTTAGATGAAAGCCATGCTCGATTTACTGAAGGGGTAGAGCAGATACGCCATCTTCTCAGCGCAGAAGATGTGAGTAGTGACGGACAGTTTCATGTATTCCGAAACGTGACCTCTTTGCCGCGCCCGACTCAGCAGCCGCATCCGCCGATATGGATCGCGGCGTTCGCAAGCCCGGAGTCATTCGAGGAGGCGGGCCGTAGCGGCTTCTATCTGATGGGCATACCGATAAGCGGCCCGAAGATGGCCGAGCTGATGGGGATCTATCGTGAGGCGTGGAAGTCTGCCGGTCATCCTGGAGAAGGTCGGCTTATGTTGTCGTTCGCCATGTATTGCGCTCTGAGCAGCGAGGAGGCGAGTGCTATAGCAGAGCCCGCCTTAAATGGTTACTTGGCGGCCTTGGTTAATGCTGCTTCGGCCTGGACCGAAGGCGTTGCTAGTGTCGACTATCCCGGCTACGACAAAATGATCGCGCGACTGAAACAAGAGGACTTTCGTACACAACGCGAACAAGGCATAGCCTGGGTAGGTACTCCGGGGGAGATCAGCGACATGATTACTGATTACCGGGATAAGGTCGGTCGGTTCGAGAGCGCTTCGATGCAGGTTAACTTCTATGATCTGCCGTTCGACAACGCGGCTGCCTCGATGCGTTTGTTTGCGGAGCAGGTGATGCCGAAGTTTCGCGATTAACGCGGGTTTATCTATATCTCGGCTAATCTCCTCCCCTATCTCTCTGAAAAGGGGGCTGCGTTCAACTGAACAGCGCTGTGGGCCGATAAAAATACTTAGCAACAGCCAGACGTGCCTGGGCCGGTTTCTTCATCGAAAGGCATACCTGAGCCGTGCGTATCGAACGAGCCGTAATGGGTATCGAAGTCGCCGTAGAAATCGAAGTAGGGGTGTAGTCGCGACCCTTGTAGCATTCGCCAGGTGTTGCCGCAAACCGGTTGTGTTTTACCGGTTGGGAAAATGTTGTATTTGTCGAACGCGAAACGATTGGGTTGCCCGTCCGCCAATCCGTTGTAGGAAACTGACTGGCCATAATCTTCGCTGCTGCACTCGAGTGTCCCGATCTTAAAAAGGCGATAGGTCGCGGAAAAGAATCGAATGCTGCTAACTTTCGCTGCAAGTTTGGCATCGCTTACCGCTACAGGCCGGTCGGAGACGAGACGTGGTTCGATGAATCCAGCCTGCCTTGCAAGTTGGTCAAAGTCGTTCCAGTAGAGCGCACCGGATAGGCATTCGCTATACAACACCGGATCTGCGCGCAGAACATTGGGAACCCTCCGGTCGGTATAGATGTCCGCGAAGTAAAGCTCGCCGCCGGGGCGTAGCAACCGATATGCATCTTTGAGCACCTGCAATTTATCGACCGCTAGGTTCAGGACACAATTTGAAACGATCAAGTCGAATCGTTCGTCGGCGAGTTCGGTCCGGTTCAGCGCTTCGATATCGCCTTCGACGAACTCGACGTTCGATCGGGCGAAACCGAATTTCTTCGCGTGGTAGTCCCGGTGGCGTTCGGCAACAGTAAGTTGTTCGCGCGTCATGTCGACTCCGACGACCTGACCGTTTTCGCCCGTGAGCTTAGATAGGATGTAGCAATCGCGGCCTGCGCCACAGCCGAGATCGAGGATTTGTGTGCCTTCCAAGGCATCTGGTAGCACCAGCCCGCATCCGTAATAACGAGACAGTACTTCTTCATGGATTTCGGCCAACGCGGCATTTAAGAACTCTGGTGTGTCATCAATTGTGCAGCACGCGTCGGTACGCAGATCCTTTGAGGTCTGTAGTACTTCGCCGTAATAATGTTGTACATCGGAGCGCATTCGATATCCTCCCAAACACTCGATGAATATTCTTCTATTATGAGTACAGAAATGGTGAATAGTGCAACTCTTGTGTTGTTCTGCCGCCGTCCCGTTTTTGGTGTGGGTAAGCAGCGTCTCGCTGCGGATCTGGGTGCGAGGACAGCGTTGGCGTTATCCGAACTGCTGCTGCAAGCGGCCCTTGAGGACGTCCGTGCCTGGTCCGATCCGGTAATAATTGCTCCTGCCGGTGCCGAAGACGTAGATTGGGTAAATGGGCTTCCAAACATCGATTGCGAAGTGATTTCTCAAACAAACGGGAAGCTTGGTGAGCGCATTAGCGCCGTCGACGCACTGGCGCGCGCACGCGGCATACCTGCCTTCTATATATGGGCAGCGATGCGCCAATCCTCGATCAAAACTATTTCAAGGCCGCACGCGATGCACTACAACGTTTCGATATCGTTTTGGGACCTGCTAGTGACGGTGGGGTCACATTGATGGGCGGACGCCGTCCATGGCCAGTGCTAAGCGGGCTGCCCTGGAGCAGTGCAGACTTGGCCGTGACATTAGAACATGCATGTACGACTAATGGCTTAAGTGTGATGACACTTGCGGAGCGTTATGATATCGATTTAAAACGCGACCTACCGGGACTGTATCGTGATCTCGTGAACGATGTGCGGCCGGCCCGGCAGCGACTCAAGGAATGGATTGATGGACAGGATCTGGGTCCCGATCAGTGAACCCTGAACTCGTACCCGCTAGCGTCAGCGTGATAATTCCGGTGGTCAACGACGACGATGTGTTGGTAACCCTGTTGGCCGATCTGTGCCACCAAGTGCCAGGCGAGGTGATTGTAGTCGATGGCTCGGATAGCTCAGCAACTCGCGCGGTTTGTCGATCGTATCGCTACTTTCATATGCCCGGCGGACGAGGGAACCAGTTAGTCTGCGGCGCCGAGCAGGCTGGCGGAGAGATATTGTGGTTTCTGCACGCGGACAGTGTGATCGAACCGGAAGCGCTGGCTACGATATTGCAGGTAGTAGCAAGCGGCGCACCGGGTGGATGCTTTCGTTTTCGCTTCACTGGCGAGCGGCGTTGGTATAAAACACTGCTTGAATGGATGATTAACGCGCGTGCGGCGATCGGGGTAGCATATGGAGATCAAGGCTTGTTTTTCACCCGTGCAGCCTATGAAGCTGCACATGGGTTTTCGGATTTCCCCCTGTTCGAGGAGGTAAATTTGGTCAAGGCGGTGAAACGCATGGGCGGTTTTATGAGACTGACCCAACCAATTGGTGTTTCTTGTCGGCGCTGGGAGCGTGATGGTTGGATCCGACGTACGCTAATAAATCGGCTGTTGGCGTGCGGGTTTGCATTAGGCTTGTCGCCGAACTATTTGTCCAGGCTCTATCAAAGATGACAGTGCGCGAATTGGAATTGACGACCCCACGAGCGGCCTCTGGTTATATCGATCCACATGCACTGGAGGAACTGTGGTTTCATACCGGTACCGCTTGTAATCTTGAATGCCCATTTTGTCTGGAAGGATCGAAACCAGGCGATAAGCGGCTCGACCGAATATTCCTGGAAGATGTACGCCCGTTTATTGATGAGGCAGTCGAACTTGGCGTCCGGCAGTTTTCATTTACTGGTGGTGAGCCGTTCATCGTCAAGGACTTTGTCAACATTCTCGAATATGCGGCCGCCCGAAAACCGTGCTTGGTTTTGACCAACGGTACTGATCCGGTACTAAAACGGCTGCCAGAATTGGTGCGGTTAACTGTCGCGCCACAGTCAGTTTCGTTTAGAGTTAGCATTGACTATGTTGATGAGATGCGGCACGACGCCGGGCGTGGCGGCGGTAACTTCAATAAGGCGCTGGACGCGATGAAGCGTCTGCAGAACATGGGTTTCGCTGTCTCGCTGGCGCGGCAAAGCATCCAAGATAAAGCTCCAGCTGAGGTCGATGAGGCGTTTCGCAGCCTTTTGAAGCGTGCTGGGCTCTCTGCAGAAACCCGCGTGGTTTCATTTCCAGATTTCGGCTTGCCGGGTGAATCACGAGGGGTTCCCAACGTAACCCAGCATTGCATGACACACTATCAAACCGAAACTACACGCCGATCATTCATGTGTGCTTTCAGTAAGATGGTGATAAAAATAGGCGGTAGTATGCGCGTTTACGCTTGCACGCTGGTCGACGACGATCCCGCCTACGATTTGGGCGATACATTACGTGAGGCTTTGCGACAGCGCGTGACGCTGAAACATCATCGCTGCCACTCGTGTTTTGCGTATGGCTCCTCGTGCAGCGAACTGGCGCGGTGAGAGCATATTGCGTCTAGTGATTTTTGTG
>CAZBOQ010000042.1:0-11351 GCA_964493555.1 uncultured Gammaproteobacteria bacterium
GGATCCGGATCTTCTATCGCCACAACCACTCGTGCGATACCCGCTTCGATTAAAGCGTCGGTACATGGTGGGGTTTCACCTTGGTGGCAACATGGTTCCAACGTCACGTAGCAGCAACACCCGTCCGCGCCACCGCCAACCATCTGAAGCGCTCGGATTTCCGCGTGAGGGCCACCCCTGTGTTCATGCCATCCTTCGGCGACGATCTGTCCGTCTTGGGTAAGCACGCAACCAACACAAGGGTTGGGACGAGTCGAATAACGACCGCGTTCAGCCAACTCAAGGGCCCGCGCCATGAACACGCTGTCTTCGGATCGGGCAGACCGAGCCAACCCGCTAATCACTCGTTTTCTTCGTTTGCTGATCTCAGCAGATCGAGTTGCTGCTTTTTCAATTCCGGCGGCAACTCCCGCTCTAGCCGCTCCACTTCATCGCGAAACGCCTGAACATCTTCAAAGCGTCGGTATACCGATGCAAACCGCACATAAGCAACATGATCGATATCTCGAAGTTCATCCATCAACCACTCTCCGACCTGGCGCGACTGAACTTCTCGCTCGCCGCTAGCTCGCATATGCTTCTTTATGTTCGCAAGTGCGATTTCGATGCGTTCTGCCGGAATCGGACGTTTTCGCAATGCTCGCTCCATACCGTCACGGAGTTTCTCTTCATCGAAGATCTCGCGACGGCCATCACTGGACTTAATTACCCGCGGCATCTGCAACGATGCGTTTTCATAAGTTGTAAAACGCTGCGTGCAATTCGAACATTCACGACGCCGGCGGACTTGATCACCATCCCCCACCAGACGCGAGTCGATAACGCGTGTGCCGTCATGTGAGCAAAAGGGGCAATGCATCAAACGGCCCTCGATCTTCGGTTTTCACTCGCCATGATTGGCATAAACAGGGAGCTCCTTACATAATTCAAGCACCTGATTGCGCACTTTCGCGATGCGCCCCTCATCCTCATGATGATCCAAGACATCGCACAACCAAACGGCGACCTGACGCGCCTCGGCGGGTGAAAATCCTCTCGTGGTTATTGCCGGTGAGCCTATACGCAAACCGCTGGTGACGAAAGGTGTTTGAGGATCATTCGGAACTGCATTCCTGTTAACCGTGATATTCGCACGACTCAAGGCTGCCTCCGCGCCTTTGCCAGTCAACCCCTTATCGATCAAATCAACTAGCATCAGGTGATTATCGGTTCCACCCGACACAATCTTGTAACCGCGCGCCATAATTGTATCAGCCATGGCTGCGGCATTGTCCAACGTGCGTTGTTGGTCTTGTTTGAACCCAGGCCCGCTCGCCTCTTTGAACGCAACTGCCTTCGCAGCGATCACATGCATGAGTGGCCCACCCTGGTTGCCGGGAAAGATAGCCGAATTCAATTTTTTCTCCAGAATATCGTTTGCTTTCGCCAGAATAAAACCGCTGCGTGGCCCGCGCAGTGTTTTATGCGTGGTCGAAGTCGTAACATCGGCAATACCCACAGGACTGGGATACAAACCAGCGGCGATTAAGCCAGCGACATGAGCGATATCGGCTACCAAATAAGCGTCGACTGAGTCGGCAATCTCGCGGAAGCGTTGCCAATCGAGCACTCGTGAATAGGCGGAGAACCCAGTCATGATCATACGCGGCTTGTGTTTCAACGCGAGCGCCGCGGCCGCAGCGTAATCAATCTCTCCCGTTTCGTTATCCAAGCCATATTGCACGGCGTTGTAGGTACGCCCGGAGAAATTCACTCTCGCGCCGTGGGTAAGGTGGCCACCGTCAACAAGGCTCATTCCCATAACCACATCGCCAGGTTCCAGCAGCGCAAAATAGGTGGCCGAGTTAGCCTGGGAACCGGAATGCGGTTGCACATTGGCGAAGTCAGCACCGAACAGCGCCTTTGCTCGGTCTATCGCGAGTTGCTCGATGACATCGACATGCTCACAACCACCGTAGTAACGCTTGCCGGGATAACCTTCGGCATATTTATTGGTCAGTCGGGTGCCCTGGGCCTCGAGCACCCGTGGACTAGTGTAGTTCTCGGAGGCAATGAGCTCAATGTGTTCTTCCTGACGCCTAGACTCAGCCTCGATCGCCTGCCAAACATCCGTGTCGAAATTCGCGATCCGCATATTTGCCGTAAACATTAAGCGATGTCCTCTCGTCGATCCGGGTTGGGACGCCAAGCACCCCTTGAAATTGTCAATTGTAACCGGCACGCAGTCTGCACAAGCGCTTCACTATTACCAAATCCGACGCGATGGGCCACGTTTATTTCTTTCGCAGACTTCAGCTAGATGCACCAAGTATATGCATTACTTGAACTTCTGTCGCTTCCAGTGAGAGTAAGCGAAACAGCCGGGCAACCGCTAAAATTTTCGCCGAGGAACGCTTCGTCCGCATCAATCGTGCACGCCTGTTAAGTGCCTCACTTCGCTGATCTGGCGTCAACTCGGCTTCCACTCGGAGGTGAGCCGTGTTGGTAAAAATAAGTTATGCATTCCGGAGAACAGTTCCAGCGAGTAGTTTAAGGTGCAAATTGCCACCAACGCCGAAAGGGACAGAAACGACCACACGATCTTTTACAATTATTGGGAGTTCTCGACACTCCTCGACGTCGACCACTGAGTCGAATGGAATCGCGCCTCGTCGCAAAACCTGCAGCACCTGGTGTACAGACGAATATTTGATGAACACATTAACAAAACACCCTGCTCTCCTGGCTCGACTGAACCGAAGCGGTCACACCTCGTCCCAAGGACAAGGTGATAAAGATGATTTGCCATTAGCAACGCCTTGGCGCCTTATGCCTATTAGGGCAAAATGCGGACCTCATCACACGAACTGAAGTGACAACGAATGCCCGGTAGAGAAGATCGGATACTAGATCGCTTTGAACGGCTTCTGGAGCGTGCTGTCAAACTCCTGCCGAGGACGACGCCACTCATCGACTGGTCGACCTGCCACGCTGCAGCGTGGCGCCAGGGAAGCGACAGTGGCGCCCTACACTGCTTACAACGCATATCGGCTATACAACTGGACGATCTGCGCTGCGTGGATAGGCAGACGCAGGCACTGGAAGCAAACACCCGGCAACTTCTGGCCAACCTCCCAGCCAACAATGCGCTTTTGTGGGGACCGCGCGGAACAGGGAAGTCATCACTGATCAAAGCCCTGTTGAATAAATACGCAGCCGATGGACTTCGGATGATCGATGTACCGAAGGCCGGCATCGGCGAGCTGCCACAGATCTTTGATCTACTCGACCGCGAGGCAGCTCATTTCATCGTCCTTTGCGACGATCTGTCTTTTACCGAGCACGATGAGAGTTATAAAACGCTAAAGGCGGTGCTGGAAGGATCGATCTCGGGACTGCCCGATAACGTTGCGGTATATGCAACCTCTAATCGCCGGCATTTACTGCCCGAGCGCGCAGCTGACAATCTTGAGACGCAGACAATCGACGGCGAAATTCACCACGGCGACTCTATCGAGGAGAAGATCTCATTGTCAGAGCGTTTTGGTCTTTGGCTGGCTTTTCGTCCGTTTAGTCAGGACGAGTACTTACACATTGTCAACCATTGGCTGACGCGCATGGATGCGCCAGACACCGATAGCCGCGAAGTCAGGGAGGCAGCGCTGCGGTGGGCATTGGTGCACAGTACCCGTTCCGGGCGTTCGGCTTGGCATTTCGCCAAGGATTGGATCGGAAAATCGGGATTGCGAAAAATCGATGCCGTAAAGGGCACTTGAGAGCCCTGCCGATCCAATGAGCACGGGTCTAGCCATAATCGGTGGCAGCGGACTTAATCAGTTGCAAGATCTTAACGTCGACGAGCAGCGTATGGTAGAGACGCCATACGGTAAACCTTCCGGGCCACTGCAACTGGGAGAACTGAACGGGACACCCGTCACTTTTCTGCCACGCCATGGGACCGATCATGACATCGCACCGCACCGTATCAACTACCGCGCGAATTTATGGGCGCTGAAGGAAGCAGGTGTTGGTCGCATCATCGGAGTTGCAGCGGTCGGCGGAATCACTGCCAAATATGTACCACAGAGCCTGATCGTTCCGACCCAAATCATCGACTACACGTGGTCACGTGATCACACGTTGTATGACACAGCGACTGGCGGGGTAGAGCACATTGACTTGACCGAGCCGTTTTCCCCTGAGCTGCGCTTCGAACTGCAGGGTGCCGCAGACGAACTGGATGTTCCGCTGATCCCACAGGCCACCTATGGCGTCACTCAGGGACCACGGCTCGAAACCGCCGCAGAAATCGATCGCATGGAACGCGACGGCTGCGACGTGGTCGGCATGACTGCGATGCCAGAGACCGCTCTGGCTCGAGAACTGGGGCTCGACTATGCGTTATGTGCGCTGGTAGTGAATTGGGCCGCTGGCCGCGGCGCCGAGGCTACCATGATGGATGAGATAGAACACAATCTTGTTACCGGAATGGAGAACGTACGACGACTGATCGCCGCGGCGGTGCAACGGATTATTTGAGTCGATTACCAAAGGAACTCATGTCCCGAAGCGGCGTGTGTGAAACCCCGCTTCTGAGAAAAGCGCAAGACCATTCTCAGAGAGAGTTGCCGTAAAGACGGCGTTCTATAGAATGTCCACCACGCTAGCGGCTCGCGTCTTTATGCGCTGTCGTCAAAGACGCATTTTATCTACCGAGTCTCCACCTTCGCTGGAAGCACGGGAAGTTCACCCAAATCTTTCAGCGGCACATCAAAAACGAATGGGGCAATCTCTAGCAACAATCCGAACAGGGGGTGATCGAAATAATGCACCTCCCGCAGCCTGATGCGTCGTGTCTCCGTCAATCGAACTGGGACCTGCTCATGCTGGTAAACGAAATCCGCGTCGACATGCAGTTGCTGCTCGCTGCGCACGCGCAACACGCCTTCCACAACCGGGGATCCGAGCGAATCCATGATGAGGCGATCGTGTTCCAAATCGCTCAGCGGCTTTATGTGTACGAATCTCGCGCCACGGTTGATAAACTTCGGCTGCAGCCAGGCAACATGCGCTAATACACGGTGTTCAGGCGAACGGGATAGCCGGCCCGCCAACGGCGCTAGTCGCAACTCCTCCGACACCAACGCCTTGAAAGCCATGGGCATTTCATCATCCGACACGGTCTCCTCATCGGTCACCAATTCGTCGTCAAATTCCGGAACATCCTCTATCAATTCCAACACATTCTCGAGTTCAATTCGACCGACTTCTCCGTTAAAACGTTCACCACCGGAATGCTGTGGTTCGAAATACTCAAATGCGATGATCTCGACGTGATACCAAGTGTCGGCCTGCGCACTGACATGCGGTAACAGGGATACGGCAAAGATTGATGTTAACCACAGAAACTTTTTCACACTGATACCCTCACCCCGCAAGAGTATGGAGCTATTCGCCCGTTTCACGAACTCGATCTTCAGGTTCAATGAGTTCCTTGCGGATCCGGAGTCTTACTTGGGCCTCCATGCGATACACTTCCGAGCAGTTCTGCACTAGTTTTACGATCACGCCTGGGTCGATGTTCGGTTGCTCGTTGAAGACGAATCTCCCACCACTTGGACCAATGTCGATTTTGTTCACACCGAGTAACGACGCCTTCAGCTTCAGTCCCGCCAGCGTGAACAGCATGCGCGTTGCTGCTGGAAGAGCTCCGAAACGATCGATCATTTCCTCTCTGAGCACCATCAAAGCCTCGTCATCTCGGGCACTGGCAATCCGCTTGTAAAGGATCAGCCGTGTATGTACATCCGGCAGAAAATCTTCTGGGATTAACGCCGGCGTGTGAAGATCGATTTCAGTGCCATGATCCAGGCTACGATCCAGTTCAGGATTCAGCCCTGTTTTAAGGGCGTTTACTGCACGCAATAACAACTCATTATACAGGCCGAAACCGATCGCCTGGATATGACCACTCTGCTCATCCCCCAGTAGTTCACCGGCACCACGGATTTCTAGATCATGAGTCGCTATCGTAAAACCGACCCCCAGTTCCTCGAGAGATTCAATCGCCTCCAAGCGCTTTCTCGCATCCGCGCTTATTGCTTTTGGATGTGGGATGATAAGGTAAGCATAAGCGCGATGATGCGAACGCCCTACTCGACCGCGCAGCTGATACAACTGTGCCAACCCAAATTTGTCAGCTCTATTTATGATGATTGTATTCGCACTTGGCACGTCGATCCCCGATTCAATAATTGTCGTACAGACCAACACGGTGAACCTACGATGATAGAAATCCAGCATCACCTTTTCTAAGTCTCGCTCCGACATTTGCCCGTGAGCGACCCTAACCTGCATACCGGGCAGCAACGAACGAACCTGATCAGCGATCTGTTCTATGTTGCGCACCTTATTGTGGAGAAAATAGACTTGGCCGCCACGCGCGATCTCGCGTTGCAGCACCTCACGCAGAACCTCATCATCCCATTGGGTTATAAAAGTCTTGATCGCGAGCCGACGAGCTGGCGGCGTGGCAATAATAGACATATCCCTAGCGCCAGCAAGCGCCATGTTCAACGTGCGTGGTATCGGGGTCGCCGTCAAGGTCAATACGTCGACCTCAGCGCGTAGAGCTTTCAAACGTTCTTTCTGGCGAACGCCGAAGCGGTGCTCCTCATCGATGATCACCAAACCCAGACGATTGAATTTGATTCCGGACTGCAGCAGCTTATGAGTACCGATTGCGATATCCACGGCGCCCTTCGCCAATCCGTTGATGATCTTATCAGCGTCGCGCTTGGTGCGAAATCGCGACAGTTGCTCGATGACAACCGGCCAATCAGCAAAACGATCCAGGAAATTCTGGTAGTGCTGCTGGGCAAGCAACGTCGTCGGCACGAGTACGATTACCTGCCACCCGGCCGAAACCGCGATAAATGCGGCACGCATCGCCACTTCGGTTTTGCCGAAGCCGACATCACCGCAGACCAATCGATCCATTGGGATCTCTCCACGCATGTCGTCCAACACGGCTTCGATGGAAGTTGCCTGATCAGGCGTCTCTTCGAACGGAAAAGCCTGAGAAAAGCTTTGGTAGGCGTGCTCGTCGATAGTGAAACTTTGTCCTTTGCGCGCCACCCTGCGTGCATGCAAATCCAGAAGCTCTGCAGCCACATCGTGTATGCGTTTGGCTGCTTTGCGTTTAGCCCTCTCCCATTGACCACTCCCCAGTTTGTGTAGCGGCGCATGATCCGGATTGAACCCCGCGTAGCGTGAGATCAGATGTAGTGAGGAAACTGGAACGTACAGACGATCCCGATCAGCATATTCGAGATTCAAATACTCCCCTACAACGCCACCAGTATCCAACGTAACCAAACCCTGATATCGCCCGATCCCGTGTAATTCATGGACTACCGGCGAACCCACTAACAGCTCACTAAGATCTTTGAAGACTGCTTCGGGATCGCGTCCAACCCGTTTTCGCCGACGACGCTGAGCCGCTCGCTCACCGAATAACTGTGTCTCGCTTATGAGCGTCAGCGCTGGTTCGCTGATCCGAACTCCCTGATAAACCTCAGCTATGGTAATACCCAACGCCGAATCATCATTCACATACCCTTTCCAATCATCGTATAGCGTCGGTTGGAGTTCAGAGTGGTTGAATAGCTCCAGTATGGTTTCGCGACGGCCACTGGTCTCGGCAACAATCAGCACGCGTGCTGTCTCTTCATCCAAATATCGTCTAAACACAGCCAACGGATCTTTGGCCCGTATATCAATCGGAAGTTGCATGGCAACGTCAGTAGCATATTCAATTGCCAACGGATCCTCTCCGACGCCTGTACAGTTAATCGCCGCAAAGCGTTCAACCTGTTCGAGGAACTTTGCCGGTTGAAGATAAAGCGCATCCGGCTCCAACAACGGATGTTCTTGATCGTCGCACCGGCTCTCGTACCGCCGTTGAATGTCTTCCCACAGCTCTTCAGTGTGTTCGCGCACCGATTCGTCTATGGCGAGCACGCTCCTCGCAGGCAGGTAATTGAAAAGCGTGTCTAGTTGCTCGAAAAAAAGTGGAAGGTAGTACTCGACGCCGGGAGGCGCTATACCCCTACCTACTTCGTTGTAGGTCGGACAGCCATTCGGGTTTCCAGCGAACCTCCGTCGCCACTCGCCACGAAACCGCTCAATCGCTTGTTTGTCTAGCGGGAACTCTCGCGCAGGTAACAGTTTGATGCGTTCCACAGTATTGATCGAACGCTGCGTATCGGGATCGAAAACACGGATACTTTCGACATCATCATCAAGGAAGTCTAGCCTGAACGGTTGTTTCCCTCCCATAGGAAAAACATCGATCAGCGCTCCACGAATAGCGTAGTCACCATGTTCCATGACCTGATCCACGTCACGATAACCTGCTAACGTTAGGCGTTTGCGAAACTCGCTCCGCTCGATCCGCTCGCCAGTGCCGACTACAAAACTGTTGGCACCAACAAACTGGCGCGGCGCTAACCGTTGGATCAAAGTACCCACAGTGAGGATTAAAATGCCGCGCTGGAGGCTCGGCAGCTTAGCTAGCGTCTCAATCCGTCCGGAAATGATATCGTGGTGAGGGGAGAAGCGATCGTAAGGTAACGTTTCCCATCCGGGAAAATCGAACACTGGAAAGCGCGCCGCAGATCCTCTAAAGAACTTGATCTCATGAAGCATCCGCTCGACCTGCAACGAATCACGGACGATCACCACCAGTGGTTGTTCTAGCGTGTCGGCGACGTGGACAAAAGCGAGCGCCTTCGACGGCCCATGTAGGCGCCGCCACGCGACCTGCGCGGGAGCTAGCCCGGGCGTTACAGGGCTGAGTGGTGAATACTTCCCAGACATTTATGCGCCCGTCATTGGTGATTTTTAATCCGACGTACGGTGATTCAGTCAGTCGCTTCCTTGACGCAAGCATGCAGAGCATCCAGCGCCGTCATCGGATCGGCTGCGCCCGTTATCGGTCTACCGATCACCAGATAATCCGCGCCAGCCGCGATCGCTACCTCGGGCGTCGCGATCCGTTGCTGATCGTCAGCGCCAAGCCCCTGCGGGCGTATCCCCGGTGTCACGAGGCAAAAGCGCTCATCCTGCTCTGAACGTAACCGTGTAATCTCGCGAGGCGAACATACCACTCCGGCAAATCCGGCCTCCGCGGTCAAACGTGCCAACCTCGCTACAAGCGTTGCTGGGTCTTCATGGAATCCTACTGCGTCGAGTTCCGCCGCCTCCAAACTGGTCAGCACCGTAACCGCAACCAGCAACGGCGCACTATGAAGATGCGCCAGACGCTCCGCCGCCGCCTGCATCATTTTCACTCCCCCGGCAGCATGCACATTAACCATCCAACAACCCAAATCGGCGGCGGCAGCGCAAGCATTAGCGACGGTATTCGGAATATCATGAAACTTGAGATCCAGAAACACGTCGAAGCCGTGTTCAACCAACCGCCGAACAACCTGGGGACCTGAACTGACAAATAACTGCTTGCCTACTTTCAAGCGGCAAAGCGCGGGGTCCAACTCCTCCGCGACCGCCCAAGCCGCACCCTCGCTATCAAAATCCAGTGCGACGATGATACGAGGCTCCTCCCTCGAACCCATGACCGAACTATTCCCCTTGGATCCCATGGATAGGTTTTATCGTATTCCAACTTTGACATCCGGGGCACTGCCAGTGCAACGATTTGCCAGCGAACCCGCACACGGCGCAAGTATATACCGAGCGGGTTCCCAGCAGTCTCCCAGTAAAACCCTGCAACAAGTTCAGTGACGTCTTGGCATAATCGCCGCCGCTTCCCACATCGCTCATCGAATACTCGACCAGCCGGTCGAGGCCGCGCAACGACGGCCGACGTTTGAGTTCTTCGCTGAGGTAAGCCACAGCCTGACGCATATCGCCGGACTCCTTCGCAAGCTCCGCCAACAGTAACACCGGTGTAATTCCGGTATGACGTTCGACCACGGATTCCAGATAAGTTTTAAGCTCCCCAAACCGAGATAAACCTCTATAACACTCCGATAGATGTGGAAGGGCCTCCTGAAGAAATTCCGAATTTTGTACTTCGACCAGTTGATATGCGGCGATCGCGTCTTCCAGGCGATCATCTTGCTGGGCAATATTCGCCCGCATCAAACTTGCCCGCACACAGTTCGGATCGGTTTCCAACGCGCCGGCTATCAACTCTCCGACCGCCCGAGAGTCACCCAGTCGCTGCAGTTTTTCGGCCTTCTCCAGATACAAGTGAGCGATCGTCTGACTCAAGTCTCTCCCGGATTCCCGTTCCAAGTGACGGTTAGTCTCGATCGCCTGATCCCAGTCCTGCTCCTGTTGATAGATATCGGCCAACTGCTGCAGCGCGCGCAGTTCGTACATCTTAATCTCTAATAGTTCGCGAAACAGGCTCTCGGCCCGGTCTAGTAATCCGGAACGCATGTAATCCAATCCAAGTTCCAACAACGCCAGCGCACGCTCCTCTTTGCCAAGCGTACCTCGCGCAACCAAATTCTGATGGATGCGGATAGCGCGATCCACTTCGCCCCTACGACGAAACAAATTTCCCAACGCAAGATGTGTCTCAACCGTCTCACTTTCTACGTCGAGCATGTCTATGAATACCTCGATGGCCTTATCGGGTTGCTCATCGAGAAGATAATTCAGACCACGGAAATAATCGGGAGAAAACTGGGACGACTCTTTGACATTATCTGCCTCGCTTTGCCGACGGGCGAGGAACCAACCGGACCATGCCGCGATCGGTAGTAGCACCCAGAACACGCTGGGGTTACTCAGTTCCAGCATTTCCGCCAGTCAACCCGCGAAGCTTGTTCACCTCCTGCTCGGCAAGGGCCTGCGCTTTGCGCAATCGTCGTGCTTCCCGCTTTGCAGGCAGAACAAGGGTGAGACTGACCAGAGCGCCTAGAACTACGCCTATCCCCAACGCGCCAAACAGTAACGATGAAACCGCCATTTCAAGGGTGCCGACGTAATAGTCGATATGAACAACTTGTTCGTTGCGATGGCGAATTAGCAACCCTAGCAACAGCGCCAACAGCAACACTAGGAGCTTACCGGTGCGTAACATTGACCGCTCCCGTCGCAGATCCCTAACCGTGTAGGACAGCGCGCCTACCGGGTACAACCCGGGAGAAATTTAAAACAGCAATCCTAAAGATCAAGCCCCGACGATAATCTCCGAACCGTTGTTGACCCGCTCCCGCAGTTCCTTGCCTGGTTTGAAGTGCGGTACATACTTGGCGGGCAGTGACACTGGCTCGCCGGATTTCGGATTGCGTCCATCCCGCGGTGGACGATAATGTAGGGAGAATCTGCCAAAT
>CAZBOQ010000043.1:0-11501 GCA_964493555.1 uncultured Gammaproteobacteria bacterium
ACGAGCCTGAGCCAAGGTCAGTCCGGTTTTCGCAGAGTCCTCATCACGGATTCCCGTGACCGGAGTGCGTGGCCGATCACGCAGCAACAACATCAAAACTGGGAAGCCGATTATTAGGACAGCGGCACCGATTCCCTGATACCCGCCGCGCCATCCATAGCTGGTTATCAGCATCACCGCTAACATGGGTGCAAGGGCCGCTCCGATCCCGTTACCGAGGCCACCTGTTAGACCAAGAAAGAGGGCACGATTCCTATCGAACCATCCCGCGATCACTTTTGTGTACATAACGGTGGCATGGGCGGCCGAAGTAATTCCAATCAACAAGAAGGCCAAATAGAATTGAAAGATACTTGACCCCGTGAGCGAAACGGATGCCACCGATGCGGCAAACAACAGATGGCCGGTGAGGATTACTCTACGCGCCCCGTGACGATCGATAAGTCGGCCAATGATGGGGAACAACACTGCATTGGCGATTGAGATGTAGAACAGCGCAAACGAGACTTTAGAACGCGACCAGTCAAATTCGGTTGCAATGGGAATTAGAAATAATCCAAATACGGTATACACCACCGGTGTAACGGTTACGCTGTTACCGATAAGGCAAGCAAAAATTATGCCAGCGGGCTTGGACAAAAATTTCAAAGAACTAAAGGAGTCAAGTTTATTTTTTAAGGTACGACGATAGACTATTCACTATTCATTCGCCAGAAAAATAAACCTACCTTTTCCCTATGAGCGTTTGTGTGCTGGGATCGATTAACCAGGATATCGTCGCAAGCGTCGAGGAAATACCGCGCCCCGGGGAAACGGTGTTGTCAGCAGGCGTCGAACACTTCCCCGGTGGAAAAGGGGCGAATCAAGCTGTTGCCGCCGCGTCAATGGGCGCCGACACCTTGTTGATTGGGGCCGTCGGGGCGGATGTGGCAGGGCAAACTCTGACGAGTTTCCTCAGCGATGCTGGTGTCGATACCGCGGGGATCACTGTAAAGCACGATGAATTGACTGGACGGGCGTTTATCAACGTCACAGGCTCGGGGGAAAATGCAATAGTCGTTGCCTCGGGCGCAAATAAGTCCTTGGGCGTCGAAGATGTCGACCGGTCGCTGCTGTCCGGACGCACTGTGTTTCTTGCCCAACTCGAAATTCCGGTCGCGACCATCGAAGCTGTGTTTTCGATACCAGCGGTGAAGGCGGCCACGCGGATACTCAATGCAGCCCCAGCAGATTTAGATGGTGCGGACTTGTTCCCCTTGATGGAAATACTCATTGTCAACGAAACGGAGCTTGCCCGTTACGCGGGTCTTGCAGTGGCCCCCAGCTCGGAGGATGACGTGGCTATGGCCGCACGCCAGCTTCTGACAGGCGAACTGCGTTCGGTAGTTGTTACTTTAGGAACCGAGGGGGCGATATTAGTGAATGAAGCAGAGATTAGGCGAATACCAGGTCGCCGAACTCACGCGGTCGACACGACCGGGGCGGGCGATTGCTTTTGTGGCGCATTGGCGGCAGGTCTAAGCGCCGGCCTCGAATTGGCCGACGCACTTCAAAGGGCAAATATTGCGGCGTCCCTGTCTGTGGAACGCCCGGGCGCGGCATCATCCATGCCGCGGTTGGACGAGGTTGAATCTACTCCCAACGGAACCTAATTGAGCCAATCACCTCAGCAGGAGGGATGTACTCATTGCTTGTTGTCCACAGGCCGTATGGGTTATTGAAAGTGTTGTTTATGCCGTCTTCGCCGAAGATGTTAGTAGCACTTAAGTTAACACTCAGCGGCAGATTGTTTATTTCATAACTGAAAAACAAATTGACAATATCGTAGCTGGGGATCTGGTCGACCAATGGGTTATTCCATACGCGAGCTTGCATTTTACCCCGGTGAACATACTCCACACGCGAACTTAGTACGCCGCTTGAAAAAGCATGGGTGTTGCTCAACCCAAGCCTAGCAGTGATATCGGCCATTTTTGGCGGTTCGTTACCCTTCAAATTGGTACTGGTAGTGAGGCCAATGCGAACAGGAACCCCGCCGTTAAAAAGTCCGACCGTGCCCGGGACAAGTGCCTCTCGAAAATCGATTATGTCGAGTGCAAAAATGTCGTCTGTGAACTTCCCGTCCTGCCAGGAAAACATCCCGTCGAATCGCCAATCGTCGTTGATTAACCAGCTAAACTCGGTTTCGATACCGTACTCTTCCAATTCAGGAACTGTTCCCGTGCCTCCGGCGAACGGAACAGGATCCTCGAAAATAAACTGCAGGTGTTCGTGATCGTAATAGAAGGCGGTGATATTCAAGCGAATCCGTCCATCCAGAAAGTCGTTTCTGCTGCCGATCTCGAATGCCATAATTTCCTCGGCCTCAAACTCTCCGTCCAGAAAGATCGCATTCTGGGTTACTGCGCCTGGGTTGGTGCCGCCATTCTTCCAGCCAGTCGACACCAAGGCGTAGAGAAAATTGTCGTCCGTCAACGTTACGTCCACTCCGGCCTTCCACGTTACCTTTGAGTCTTTCAGAGTGGTGTCGAACGGGCCAAAAATGCCAAAAAACTGCTCACCGAAATCGCGCTGTTTTTCGTCTTGATAGCGTACGCCACCGGTGATGGCGAACATGTCATTGAGGAGGTAAGTAGCCTGGCCGTAAACCGCGAAATCGTTGCGCGTAACTGTGCGTGCTTCGACGAAGTTCAAGACCGAGGCGAACGGCGGTAAGGTTACCGGGCTGGGATTAGCTAGTGCGGCAGCGGAAGCCGAAAATGGTGCGGCGCCGGTGGCCTCTAGAAAATCATTGAAGTTTTTGTGCCATAGATAAAAACCTCCGATCACCCAGTCGAAACGTTCGCTCTCATAGGTGAAATTGATCTCTTGGCTGAAAGCGTCGGAATCGTTATCCCAGAAGGTAAGCACGTCCCAGTTCTCGAAGCCGAAAAACCCCAATCTGTCCTGCGAGAATGTCGCCTCGGTCAGGCGATCGCCGTCTACACCCTGGCGTTTCTTTAGCTCCTGGAAGCCGGTTAGAGACTTCACGGTGATACCCCAGGGGGTGTCCCAGCTAATGTGCAACGAGCCACTGTAGTTCTCAAGGTCGAAGAAACCAGGGAAGTCTTGGCTCAGATCTCGCGGGTCGGGCAGGGGATCATCGACGTTTTTCTGTGCAGCCGCGTTCTGATCAGAATCCTGTAAGAACCCCTGTAACAGTATCGACCAGTCCTCATTCGGCTCCCACAAAAACGCTGCTTTAGCGGAGATTGAGTCGGCGTCGTCGAGGTCATAACCGTCCAGCGTGCCACCAACGATCTCCGAGAACCCGTCGTGCTCGTATTTCTGGATCGAGCCGCGGAAAGCCAATGTGTCTGAAAGTGGGGCGTTGATGGAGCCGCGGACGCGAAGCGTGTCATATGTGCCATAGCCAATTTCGGCGGTCGCGTTAAACTCGCCGATCTCTGGTTTTTTGGTAACCAAGTTGATCGCACCACCGGTCGTCCCCTGACCGAATTCTGTTCCCTGCGGACCGCGCAGTACCTCGACGCGTTCGAGTTCTCCGAGGTCCAGACCCATGGAGATTGGATTGGCTAGGTAGATGCCGTCGATATAGGTCAGGACGCTGGGTTGTGAGGCGAGATTCTGGGCGGTCTCCCAACCGACGCCGCGGATGGTCACTACGCGGCCGGCACCATCATTCTTTGAGACCGTCAGTCCGGGGGCGTAACCGTTGAAGTTGTCCAGTCTGACTACATTGGATTTATCGAAGTCCTCACCAGATACAACCGAAAGGGCGACCGCGGCTTGTTGCAGGCTTACCTCACGTTTGCGAGCGGTCACGGTAACTTCTTCCAGCACTTGCGCTGCCACCGGCGTGACAACCAATCCTAGGATTGAAGCTACGGCTGCGAAAAACCCCATCGGCCGAATGGCGATTTGCTGAAACGTAATCATCAACAATGTCCTCTCGGGTAATTTGTTCTCCGATTTGTGAGTTTGCGTCAGAAACCACAAACGGACTTATCATGAGCGCACGTCATCATTTGACGAACAAAGTGGCCAATTGAGGCGATAATGCGACTATACGAAACCGAGCCGTGCGCTGCAATGATAAACACGCCTGTTGTTTTCAGTCCGCTCCTTCCACGCCCACGGAAAGGCAGCTATTATCCGGCCGTGCTGTTCGCCCGAGCATTTAACACCCACCGACGTCACGCTGTCTGACACGGCGAGCTCGTGTGAAAGCGTTACTATACGATCGTCACGGCGGGCCTGAGGTCCTTAAATATCGGGATGTGCCGGATCCCGAGCCGGGACCGTGCGATGCTGTCATTGCTGTGGCGGCGACGACGATCAATCACCTCGATGCAATCCAGAGAAACGGTTGGTTTACCATGCCCGGCTTTGCGTTGCCACACATTTCTGGTATGGACGTGGCCGGCACAGTGGTGGATATCGGCGAAGAGGTTAAACGGGTAAAAACCGGTCAACGAGTCATCGTTGACCCGTCTCTTAGCGAGGTCCCCGAGGCGTCGAAACTTGCGGGGATGGGCGATCTCTACGGTGACTTGGGTATCCTGGGTGCGACGGTCGCCGGTGGGTACGCGGAAAAATGCCTGGCGCCTGAGACTCATCTGCATGCGATTCCATCGAACATGTCGTGGCAACATGCTGTGCTCTTTCCTTGTGCGTGGATGACTGCCTATCACGCACTATTCGATGTCGGCGAGCTGCAGGCCGGCGAAACGGTGATGATCCATGCCGCTGGCAGCGGCGTTTCCATGGCCGCTATCCAACTTGCGAACCAAGCAGGCGCTACCGTCCTTGCAACGGCCGGTAGCGAAAAGAAGTGCGAGCGGGCGCTTGAATTGGGTGCCGTGCATGCCTCCAATAACCGGACCGCGGATGTGGCTGCCTGGGCGCGCGAGCAAACGAGCGGGAGAGGCGTAAATCTGGTATTCGATCATGTCGGCGAGGCGCTTTGGGCGGCATCTATGTTTTCGCTCGCGCCGCGCGGACGATTGGTGAATTGCGGCGGCACCTCCGGGCTGTCGCCGACCATCCCCAACCTCGGTCATATGTACCATTTGGGTCTAAAGATTCTGGGTTCGGATCCTTATCGCTACGAAGAATTTGCGCCGGCGTGGGCGCAGTACTGTGCTGGAGATTTCGAGACGGTAGTAGACAGTGTTTATCCCTTGGCCGAAGGCGCTGCCGCTCAGGAGAAGCTTCTGAGTAGCGAGTTCTTCGGTAAGATTGTGCTCGAACCGTGAGTTCTGATCCGCCGTATCCTGAACTCAAGAAAACCCACACGATGGCCCACACGGGCCGCCCGTGGCGCGACCATAAGCCGCCGCCATCGGCGACGGTGTGGAGAGTAATCCAGGGTGGCAGTGCCTACTGGATATTGCTGGCCGCGATTGATCTGGGTGTCTTTGACGCGCTCGGGAAGGGTGAGCAACAAACGGTGGAGGTGATCGCGGATCGGTTGGAGTGTTCCGCACCACATCTGCAACATCTGCTCGATTCGATGGTGACCTTAGGGTTTCTCGAGCAGTTGTATGATAAATATGAGTTGACTGAAGCCGCAGAACGATATCTTTGCCGCGACGGTGCAGCCTCTATGGCCTCGCTGGTGCGTGTGTCGCCGGGGCCGCTGGAGAATTGGATCAACCTGGCCGAGACGATCCGTACGGGTCGAGTCGGTACGCCCATCGAAGAGGATATCGCCGGTTTTTACGGACCTCTAGTAGAAGCCACTTTCCCGACCCAGTTGCGTGTTGCGAGTCGGCTAGGATTGCGACTCGGTTGGCAGCGTATTCCGGCGTTGCGGATACTCGATCTAGGGGCGGGACGCGCGCCCTGGGCGTGCGCAGTGCTGGAGCAATCGCAGGACTCCTCTGCGGTGGTGAACGACTTTCCTGAGGTGGTTGGGCTTGCCAAAGCAACCGTGGAAGCGCGTGGCGTTAGCGGACGGGTTGAATTTCGAGCTGGTAGTTTTCATGATATTACCATCGAAACTGAGGCCTACGACGTCGTTGCATTGGGACATATCTGCCGCACCGAAGGTCCCGAGTTGGCGCCCAAACTGATCGCCAGAGCAGTGAACGGGTTAAAGCCCGGCGGTAAACTTTTGGTCGCCGATTACTTTGCTGACAATGAGCGTAAGCTGAACGCATTCGGAGTGCACATGGGTTTGACCATGTTGGCGAATACCCTTCGTGGAAGGGTCCTGACGCACCAACATATGTGTGATTGGTTATCCGAACTGCCACTTGAGGCAATCCGCATGATCGAACCGATTGCTTCTAACCCTGTGTACGTGGCGAGCAAGAGAATCTAACCTAAGGAGTAGTATTGATGCTCGAGGCTGAGACAGCACTAACAGAAATCGATGTACTGATAGACGCCTGGTATGTCGTCACTATGAATAAAACGCGGGACATCATTCACCGCGGATCGGTTGCTGTAAGGGGTGATCGGATCGTCGAGGTTGGCAAGACCGCCGATCTGGAACGTCGATACAAACCGGCCCGACGGGTCGGCGGAGACCGTTACGTGGTGACGCCCGGTTTGATCAACACCCACATACACATTACTGGTGAGCCGATCACCCGCGGTTATGTGCCCGATGACACACCCTTTGAAGAGAACGTGTTTCTCTGGTTGTGCACCCTGTATTCGGTTGCCACCGCCGAGGAGGAAAGGGTTTCGGGTCAGATCGCGGCTGTTGAGATGTTGCGATCGGGGACAACGAGTTTTCTTGAGGCCGGCACGATCAACTTTATGGATGAGGTGATCGACGGATTGAAACAAGCAGGAATACGCGGGCGAGTTGGAAAATGGATCTGGGATTTGCCGCCCGAACCGACGGTGTATCGGCAAAGCACCGATGAGGCGATCGGCAATCTGCAGCGACAGCTAGAAGCTTATGGAGATCCGGAAAGCCTTATTTCCGCTTGGAGCATGGTAGTCGGTCACACGACCTGCAGTGATCCTCTTTGGAAGGCGGCCAAAAAGCTTTCCGATGAGCACAAGGTTGGTTTGAGCTTTCACATGTCGCCGGCCAAGCTCGACCCAGAGTTTTTTACCGCTGAGTTCGGTAAGCGTCCGATGATTCATCTGGCCGATATAGGGGTGCTCGATAAAAATTGTGCAATCACCCATTGCGTCCATGTTGATGACCAGGAAATCGTGGTGATGGCAGAGCGCGGTGTAAATGTCGCACATTGCCCGACAACCGCGCTCAAAGTGAGCTATGGCATCACCCAGGTTGGCAAGGTCCCAGAGATGGGGCAGGAAGGTATTAACGTATCGATTGGAATCGACGGCAATAATGCATCCAACTATTCGGATCTCATGCGCGCTACCTACCTGGTGGCCGGTCTTTTCAAAGATGCCCGCACAGATCCTCAGATGTTCCCAGCGGAAATGGCATTCGAAATGGCAACCCTTGGTGGAGCCAAGACGTTACAGATGGAGGACCAGCTAGGGTCTCTTGAGCCAGGCAAGAAAGCAGATCTAGTGCTGCACGATACCGATCGTCCTGAATGGCGGCCGTTGCTCAACGTGATGAACCAATTGGTCTGGTCAGCAGACGGGCGTGGCGTTCATACGGTGATGGTGGACGGTAAAATTGTCGTAGAAGACGGTCATTGCACTACTGTCGACGAAGCAAAACTGTGGGCCGATGCGCAGCATATGGGCGAAGCAATCACGGCCCGCTCCGGGCTGCCAGACAAGGCTAAATTCCCTGTCTTTTGAAATGTGAAGCTCGTTTCAAGGAGACACAGAATCTTCAACGGTAAACAGTGGAACCAAGCCCTTAAAGCAATGCTTCCGACCGGCAGGCCAACAAAGTCCGACTGGAGCCTGCTCGATGTGCCCCTCTAAAAGACTGACGGTATACCACCCATGAACTCAAACATGAACAACTTCAAACCGATCTTCGGACATTGTCAGTGCGGCACTGTTCGCTACCGGGTCGACGCGCCAGCACAAGAGCTATACCATTGCCACTGCTCAATGTGTCGTCGCTGCCATGGCACGCTGTTCGCGAGCTACGCGACAACATCGCGTGAGTATGTTGTCATTGAGCAGGGCGGTGGCAATCTCTCTACCTACGATAGCTCTCACGATGTTCATCGTCATTTTTGTCGAACCTGTGGCTGTCATCTGTTGTTAAACGATGATCGATGGCCGCATCTGCTATGGTTTACTCCGGGAACGCTCGAACAAGGCGCACATCCGGGACATGCTGCAGACACCGAGAAGCATCTGTTCGTCGCCTCCAAAGTGCCGTGGCATGAACTGACAGATGAATTACCGCGGTTCGCGGGGTTTTCGGAAGAAATTTAGCGGGCTGGTCAACTCCGGGCTCGGAGCTAGGGAGCCCACGCGTCACACGCTTTTACTGAGCGCTGTGTCCCCAAATTTCGCGCGCTTTTTCGTAGACCCCCTGATCGTAGGAGAACTCGACCATATTGCCTTCTGGATCTCGCAGGAAAGCGATGTAACCGATGCGTTTGGGCATTTGCTGTGGTCCGAGGATTAAGCACCCTGCTTCCTTAGCCTTGGCGGCAATTTCGTCGATAGTTTTCTTATCTGGTAGTTCGATACCTATATGCGCGAATGGGCCCAGCGCCGGGTGATCCATGGGTGCGAATGGGTCATGGCCGGGGTTGAATTGTCCTAGTACCAGGATAAAGGGGTTGGACGCCTGGCTCTTATCACCCAGCCATACCGCGAAACCCTCCTCATCTTCGTCTCGAAACAGAACGCTCATGTGGGTGAACTCTTCATACCACGCGGCAACCTTCTCGATATCATTAACGTGTAAGGCAAGATGCGTCCAGGTTGGCCGGGTTGGGCCCATCTGGTGTTCCGATTGTGCACTGCTCATTAGCGGGTGTCTCCCAAACTGGTGAGTCAAACTACTATGAATCTGTCAGGTTTCATAATCGTAAGGGAATCCGCCATCAACAATTTTGGCGCACGCGCTCACCCACATGACTAAAACGGCGGGCTGTCGAGTCAGCCCACGGTCTTTTCAAGCTTGGCGAGGATCCACTCTCCCGAGGTGGTGGGCGGGTGCCGGGCCGGATTTTGCGGAGAAAAGCAGGTGGGTATGCACTCGATCAGCGCGTCATAGTTGGGCTGATGGAAAAACACCGTCGAAAGCCGAGAGTCCGTAGCCATCGCTCGCGGCGGATTTACCACACGATGCATGGTCGATACCCAACGCTCGTTGGTCCATACAGCTAACAGGTCACCCAGATTGATAACGAAACTGTCTTCGAGGTACGGCACATCGAGCCAGGTGCCGTCGCCTAGCTGCACCTGCAGACCACCGGAGTCATGGGTTTGATAGAGTATGGAGAGGCTGCCGTAGTCGCTATGCGCGCCGCGCCGAAGTTGGCCGGCGAGCGGCCGATCGGTTTGTGGCGGATAGTAGTTGGCAACCAGAGTGGTTGTGTGCTGATTGCAGAACGGTACAAACCAGTCAGCCGGCAATCCGAGCGACCGTGCCATCAATCCGAGTATATGCCTAGTTAGGTTTTCCATAGCCGCGTAGTAGGTAGTCCATGCCGGTTTAAAACCATCTATCCCTACGGGCCAGATGTTAGGGGCAAAAAATGCTTCCCGCCCTGGCTTAAGCCCCGCTTCAACGGCGTCGGCCTGATCATCGAAGCGGTTAATGCAATAGACCTCGCAGAGATCGCCCGGTGTTTCGATGTCTAGGCTCGCTGCTAATGCCGAGGCCTCGGATGGGAAATAGCCGCGGAAGACGTACGGGCTAGACGGCATGGATGCAACTCGGGTTTCCACGGGCTGAATAAAAAATGCCTCCGCGGTTTTCACCATGGCGGTGATGGTTGCGCTCGGCACACCATGTCCCGTGACGATCAAGAATCCCAGCGATTCGCACGCTGCGCCAATTTCTTCGGCGACCGACATTAGTCCATTCTCACCGGAAAAGGACGGACCGAGATCGATCACAGGAATGTGACCCGTTGCAACTGCATCCGGCATGGGTGCTCCTCCAGAGTCATTACCCAGTAAGAGGAGGATACTACGACGGGAACGGGTCGTATTGTCGGTAGACCCTCTATTGGAGCGAGGGTATGATTCTGACGGTTCAAATCACCACAGCGATTTGGAGATCCGATATGTCTGGTCCTTCTCTACCCGCGCAATTCTCTGAGCTCGAACGCTTTCTCCCTGAATGGGCGCCCACCAACGAAATGGACTTGATAGGCAAACGTATGAGTTCCTCGGTAGAAGAAAAGCAGGATTTTTATGATGCGGTGCTGCCTCGCATCGAAGAAATGCTCGATTTTCTGGCCAAGTACTCTTTGGACGATGTACCGGAGGATGTAGCTAACCTGATCCGTCTTGGGCAGATGTTCATGGATGCGGCATTCCCGATCGAAAACTACGGCCTGCCCGAACATCCAGACGCCTTTGACGTTGACCGAATTGAACATTATTCCCCCCCGGGTAGCCCGTGGTGGTAGCAATCGAGGAGCTTGCCGATGACTGTCGCCGAAACTGAAATTCGCCCCAATAGCGCGAGGTATCCGGAAGTGGGCATCGGCCCGGTGCCGGCCACACCTTATGTCTCGCCGGAGTATTTTGAACTCGAGCGCGAGAAAATCTTCATGCATGCGTGGCTACGTGTCGCCACTGCCAGAGAAATCCCCAATACTGGCGATTTCTTCGTAAAGGACATCGCGGTTCTCAACGCCTCAATTATCATCGTTCGTGGTAAGGACAGCGTCATTCGCGCTTTTCATAACTGTTGCCGACACCGCGGTAATCAACTTGGCCGGAGCACTCCAGGCGAGATCTGTAAACAGAATAAGAAAGCCTTTGTCTGTAATTTCCACGGCTGGACTTACAGTACCGAAGGCGAACTGGTTTATGTCAGCGATGAAGAACAGTTCGTCGGTGTAGACAAAGAAAACCGGGGTCTAAAGGAGTTGTCTTGCGATGTGTGGCAGGGAAACGTTTTTATTAATATGGATCGAGAACCGCGTCAGCCACTCAGGGAATTTCTCGGTGGCCTAGCGGACCAGATAGACGGGTTTCCGTTCGAGGAACTGACCTTGTTGGGGTACTGGGCGATCGATGCCAAAGTTAACTGGAAGCTCTGCATCGATGCTTTTCAGGAACCGTATCACGTCGCCACCGTACACAAACTATCGCTGATGAAGACCTTCAACGATCCGGTCAACGATCCTTATTGCCACACGCGGCACCTGCGTTTGCACGGACCACACAGGTCGTACTCCGTGCCGCTTAACCCAGATCACCGGCCCCAACCGTCTGAGAGCGCTGCGATGTATGTTGTTTTTACGGTGAAGAAAGGTGAGAAAGCACGGGGGCCGACGCCCGGTACCAATCCGTTCAACATCAACAATTGGGGCTTCGAGGTTAACACCTTCTTTCCCAATTTCATGTATGACACCGCTAACGAAATGGTGTTTGTGCAAATGATACGGCGACCAACGTTA
>CAZBOQ010000044.1:0-34695 GCA_964493555.1 uncultured Gammaproteobacteria bacterium
TGTCGCTAACTCTGATGTGCTTTTTAACCGTTTGCCGCCAGCCCTGCGTCGCGTGTAATGACGGCCTTTCTCTCCCTTAAGTTCACCAACATGGTCATCGCCCTTTTCGACCTCTCCCCGCACTGCCATTCGTTCGGAGCCGCGGCGAATGACCTCGGAGATCCGAGGCGTTCGGAAAGACCGAGCAACAGCCAGTAAATGAATACCTTCCAATAAACTTGTTTTTCCGCTGGCATTCGGGCCGACAATAAGATTCAGATGCGGTGAGGGAGTTAATTCCGCCTCTGAAAATATCCGCAGGTTACTAACCCAAAACTTAGTGATGCGCATTGGCTACCGCGCAGCCCGGACGGGTATAACGCATTCTTAGAGCGGGGCGGCTACAAACGCATTGGCATGACGACGTATTGGCAACCTGCTTCTTCCAGGGGTTTAATAAGGCAACTGCTGTTCGAATCAGAAAACTCCAACTGCATGGTATCGCTTTTAGTATTATTAAAAATATCCAATAAATACGATACGTTAAAGCCGATCTCTAGGCTGTCACCAGCGTAGTTGACCTCCATCTCTTCCTCTGCTTCTTCCTGATCCGGATTATGTGCAAGCGCTTTCATCAAATTCGTCTGAAGGCTCACGCGAATTCCTCGAAATTTTTCGTTAGATAAAATCGACGCGCGCGCAAACCCCTGACGCAAGATCTCCCGATCACCTGTAACGATTTTGTCGCCGCCCTTGGGCAACACCCGGTCGTAGTCCGGAAAACGACCATCAATCAGTTTGGTCGTCAACACTTGCCGCCCGACCACCACCTGCAGGTGACTATCGCCGACCCGCATTTGCACCTCGGCCTCCTCATCATCAAGCAGGCGACCCAGTTCGGAGATGCCCTTACGCGGCACGATAACGCTCAGGGGTTCCTCCGCTCCAGTTACTTGCATCATTTCCGACATCGCTAACCGGTGACCATCAGTGGCAACTGTACGAATGCAGTTCGAAGTGAATTCGAGCAACAAGCCATTAAGATAGTAGCGCACGTCCTGGTGAGCCATTGCGAATTGTGTTTTAGATATTAAATGTTTAAGAGAGCCCGCAACAGTTTTATGTTTAAGTCCTGCATCAAAAACACCAATGCTAGGGAAGTCAGCTGCAGCCATACTAGCAAGGCTAAAGCGGCTCCGCCCGGAGCGAACAGTTGTCTGTTTCTCGCCAACATCAATTTTAATACCAGCTTCCGGTGGCAAAGCGCGACAAATCTCGAGCAGTTATCGAGCAGGAAGTGTTATTGATCCACTTGCCGTCGACTGGAATTCCACGGAGGTCGATACTTCAACTTCTAAGTCTGTTGCTGTAAATGTTACTGAATTATCGGCTAAAACTATAAGCACGTTACTAAGAATTGGAAGTGTTTGCCTTCGCTCAACGACGGAAGTCACTTTAAGCAAGGGGTCTAATAATTGATCTCTTTTAAACTCTAATTTCATTTGTTGTTATTACTAACCCGGTTAACAACTTAATAGTTTCAATTATCCCTTTTATTCAACGACTTGGTTATCATTAAACTTCGTCAGCCACCGTGATTTTTTGTGGGTAACCTGTGTGTGAATTTCAGTCTGTTGTCCCATATGATTTTATGCGGAACTTATCCACTTTATGTGGTTAGGATTCTTCCGAGGTTAATGTAATCCTCTTTTATTTTCTCATCGCTACGCCGCAGGTCAGCGATTTTTCGGCAAGCGTGGTTCACCGTTGTGTGGTCGCGTCCTCCAAAGGCGTCGCCGATTTCAGGTAGTGAGTGGTTGGTTAACTCTTTCGCTAAAGCCATCGCCACCTGCCGAGGGCGGGCCACTGAACGGCTGCGCCGCTTTGATATTAGATCGGCGACACGCATTTTGTAATATTCGGCAACGGTTTTTTGAATGTTAGAGATAGTAATAAGTTTGTCCTGCAACGCCAGCAGATCCTTTAGCGCCTCTTTTGAGAATTCAAGATTTATCGGTTTGCCGGTAAAATGAGAGTTGGCTACCACACGGTGCAGAGCACCTTCTAGTTCCCGGACGTTGGAATGAAACCGTTTGGCGATAAAAAAAGCAACCTCGTCCGGTAACTTAATGCCGGTTTGCGCGGCTTTGCTCATAAGGATTGCAACGCGGGTTTCTAATTCTGGCGGTTCAATCGCGACGGTCAGCCCCCAACCAAATCTTGACTTGAGTCGTTCTTCGACGCCGGAAACTTCTTTCGGATAGCGGTCGCAGGTCAAGACAATCTGCTGCTGCCCTTCCAAAAGCGCGTTGAACGTGTGGAAGAATTCTTCCTGCGAACGCTCTTTCTTGGCGAAAAATTGTATGTCATCAATGAGCAATGCATCTACCGAGCGGTAAAAGCGTTTGAATTCATTAATTGCATTGTGTTGTAACGCCTTCACCATGTCACCAACGAAACGCTCTGAATGTAGGTAAACAACCTGCCCGTCGGGCTTTACGTTACTTACGAGATTGCCCACTGCATGCATTAAATGGGTTTTACCTAAACCGACACCACCACATATAAACAAGGGGTTATAAGCGTTCCCGGGGTTTTCGGCTACTTGCAGTGAGGCCGCGCGCGCAAGCTGATTAGACTTTCCTTCGACGAAGGTGTCGAAGGTGAAGTCTGCTTTTAAGCCGGTGACGTGTGCGGGTATTCTCGCCCGAGGGTTTGCCTGAGTGGCATTGCTCGCGCCGCTCGCAGGTGGCGGTTCGGCGCCGACGCTGCCGACGGCTACCGATATTCTAATTCCACCGTTTGCAGAGAGGCTATCAAGCAGGATGGCGATCCGCTCAACATACTTGTCTTTAACCCAATCACGAACAAAACGATTGGGTGCTAGCAGTTGGATTTGTTCTTCTTCCCCCACCGCATGTAGCGGCCTGATCCAAGTGTTGAACTGTTGGGCAGGAAGTTCGTTCTCCAAACGTTCTAGGCACTTGCTCCACAGAGCGTTGTCCACCAGCAGCCTCGTGAATGTTAGATTTTATTCTTATGACACATCGTCATGAAGTCTGGCGAGTTTATACCTGAAACGCCTACTTATCCACAGGGACTTGAACAACATTAAAGATAATATTTCAGTCAGAGCAGTACGGTAAAAATTGACACGTTTCGCCCGTCGACCTAACATTCCGCCTCTTTTCGCAGGAACGGGATTGGCGGAGCACCCAGAGGCCGCGCTGAGAACCCTCCGGAATTAGCAAAATGAAACGTACGTATCAGCCGAGTAAACTCAAACGCAAACGGCGGCATGGCTTTCGAGCACGCATGCAAACCCGCGGTGGGCGTAAGATTATCAAAGCCCGCCGCGCAAAAGGGCGGTTGCGCCTGAGCGCTTAAGTCGCGAATCCGTTGGCGAGGACCGCCTCTCGCCCACGGCTGCCTGGCAAGCTCAAACATCCTCGTGAGTACCGTGCTGTATTTACGCAAGGTGCTCGGGTGGGTTCCGGGTCTTTCCGTATATACGTGCATCGGAACGTTTTGGAAAGGGCCCGTTTGGGGTTAGGTATTGCCAAACACCAGGTGCCAACGGCGGTAGCACGAAATCGGTTGAAACGGCTGATCCGCGAAAGTTTTCGGGCTGTCGCCGTTACCTTGGAAGGCTACGATGTGGTGGTGGTCGCGCGACGACCGGCCAGCACGCTAACTAACAGTGAGGTGCGCGCCCAGTTGGGGCGTGGTTGGAAAAAGGTGTCGGCTTTCGCCCGCGGTAGCACGGGCATGACAAAAAAAGTGATTGGCAGCCCGACGAGCAGGCGAACAGAGCAGTGAACGACAAAGAGCGCGATTTTGGATAATCCACGGCTACTATTGTTTATCGCTCTGAGCTTTGTGCTCTTCATGCTATGGCAGGCGTGGTTGCAGGATTACGGGCCGAGCCAAGCGCTACCCAAGCGGGCGGTTGTTGACGAGCAGAGTGGTGCCCCGGCAACGCCACTAGATGTGCCGATGGCTCTGCCGGCAGAGCCGGAGGCAGACATCCCTGGGCCACTGGTGGCGCCCGCGTCGGTCGGGGCGCGAACAGATGCCCTGATCAAAGTTCAAACTGACGTGTTCGATGTGTTTATCAGTCGTACCGGCGGCACTATGGTCTACGCGGCGCTGCGTCGTTTCCCGGTCCATATCGACCATCCGGATCAGCCGTTTGTATTGTTCGACCGCAAGGTGGAACGGTTTTTTGTCTCGCAGGGGGGGCTGCAGAGCCGTCATTCAGCACCCGATCACTACAGCGAATATAAGGCCGACGCGGAAAGTTACACTCTCGCGTCCGGTGCGACCGAGCTAACGGTGCCCTTACGCTGGCGGTCTGAGGACGGGATCGTTGTCACTAAACGGCTAACCTTCCACGCGGGCAGTTATCGTGTACACATCAGCTATGAGGTAGAGAATCAGGGCACTACTGCGTGGTCTGGGCGGCTCTATGATCAGCTGCAACGCGCCGATGCAGGTAAGCGGCGGAGTCTCGGGACGTACAGCTTCACGGGCGCCGTGTTGTCGAAACCAGACGATCGCTATGAGAAATTTAGCTACGGAGATCTGCAGGATCAGCCTTTCGACGAGGAAATCCGGGATGGCTGGGTCGCCGTGCTCGAACATTACTTCGTGGCCGCCGTTTTGCCACCGGCTGACCAGCCGCACCACTATTATTCGCGAACGCCGACTGATAGCCGCTACGTAGTTGGCGCTGCGGGCCCAGTGGTGAAGATAGCACCGGGTGCTAGCGGTAGGCTCAGCATCGACAATTACGTAGGCCCCAAGCTGCAGCAAGTACTGAAAGAGATGGCGCCTGGGCTGGAGCTGACAGTGGATTTCGGCTGGTTATGGTTCCTCGCTAAACCACTCTTTACGTTGCTCGAGTGGAGCTTCGGCCTTACCGGTAATTGGGGCGGGTCCATTATCTTAGTCACGGTCATCGTGAAAGCGGTGTTCTTTCACTTGTCGGCCATGGGTTATCGGTCGATGGCGCAGATGCGCCGAGTTCAACCGCGGTTGATCGCTATTCGGGAGCGCTATGCCAGTGACAAAGCTCGGATGAATCAGGCCATGATGCAGCTTTACAAGGAAGAGAAGATTAATCCGCTCGGCGGGTGCTTTCCCATCTTGATTCAAATTCCGGTATTTATCGCCTTGTACTGGGTGCTGCTGGAGAGCGTCGAATTACGGCAGGCCAATTTCATTTTCTGGTTGAACGATCTGTCTACAAAGGATCCATATTTCGTTTTGCCGCTGTTAATGGGTATCAGCATGTTCGTTCAGCAACAGCTGAACCCGGCGCCAATGGATCCGTTGCAGGAAAAGGTGATGAAGATGTTGCCGTTCATTTTTACCATCTTCTTTGCCTTCTTCCCCTCCGGCCTGGTGCTTTACTGGGTGGTCAACAACACACTGTCAATCGCCCAGCAATGGGTTATTACCCGCGGCATAGAGGCGGCGGGGCAAGGTTCAGATCGCGGTAAGTGACACATCGATAATTAGAAACGTATAAAACTATAGACGGTTTTAGCCCAAAAGGAGGGGTCAGCGCCGAAAAGGTTACGACAGGCCCAAACGCCTATGAGTTGCGTCGATCCCAACACCATCGTTGCCATTGCCACTCCGCCAGGGCGTGGCGGAGTGGGGGTGCTCCGGATCTCCGGTGCTGGCGTTCGCGAAATTGCACACGCGATATTAAAAAGGCTGCCACCGGCGCGCTACGCCGGCTACCGCGAATTTGTCGATGCTGATGGCGAGGCGATCGATGTCGGTCTCGCGCTGTACTTCCCTGGGCCTCATTCATACACGGGCGAAGACGTCCTTGAGCTGCACGCGCACGGGAGCCCAGTGGTGCTCGACTTATTGGTGCAGCGCGTCGTAGCGCTGGGCGCCCGGCGAGCGGAGCCGGGCGAGTTTACCCAGCGAGCATTCTTGAACGGCAAGCTCGATCTCGCGCAAGCTGAAGCGGTTGCGGATTTGATCGCCAGCGCCAGTGGGCAGGCAGCCCGCTCGGCGTTGAATTCTCTGCAAGGCGCGTTCTCCGCGGAGGTCCAACGGGTTATTGACAAATTGGTGCAGCTACGCGTCGGGGTGGAGGGCGATCTCGATTTCACGGAGGAGCTGGATGCCACGATGGCCGAAGATGCGGTCGTGCAAAGCGCACTAGCGAATCTAAACGAGACCGTGGCGGAGTTGTTGCAGCAAGCCGAGCGCGGTGCCGTGTTGAGTGACGGCATGAACGTCGCATTGATCGGGAAACCGAACGTCGGTAAATCTAGCCTCTTTAACCGCCTGGTGCGCGAGCAACGGGTGATCGTCGCAGCGAGCCCCGGCACTACCCGGGATGTCATACGTCAAACCATCCAACTCGACGGTATTCCGGTAGAGCTAGTCGACACGGCAGGTCTTCGTCAGAGTGAAGATCCGGTGGAGCGCGAGGGTATAACCCGGGCGGAGCAAGCTGGAGGCGGCGCTGATCTGGTCATAGAAATACACGAATACCGGCCAGGTGAACCCTCGACTGTGGGAACGGATCCGCGCACCGTAATCGTCTATAACAAGATCGATCTGCACGGGCTGCAGCCGTCGGAGGATCTAACCGGCGGGTCTCCCGTCGTTTATCTCTCCGCACTGACCGGGCAGGGCGTCGCCGCCCTCGAAGCCGCTATCAAACGTGCCGCCGGACCGGCCGATGGGACGTTAGGAGATTTCAGCGCTCGGGCCCGCCACCTAGATGCGCTCCGCTCCGCTCAATCATTTCTCGCCGACGCTAGCGAACGGGCAGCCGCCGGTTCGCAGGAGTTGCTGGCAGAGCATCTGCGCTTAGCACAATTGTCATTGTCCGAAATCGGAGGCGGCTTCACCTCCGAAGAACTGCTGGGTGAGATATTTGCTCGTTTCTGTATTGGGAAATGAGCTCTTTTGGAGGCACGTCCGGCGATCCTGGACTATACTGAGAAAAACAGAAACGCTTGAGTTTGTTTGATGAATTCTGCAACTGCCCAGCACGATCGCCGTGCGGCGTATCGCGTTCAGCCCACCATCCATGATGGTCTCAACATTGCCGTGTGCACTCCGTATGGCGAGGTGTGGGCCCAAGAGGTAGTCGACGTTACGCTGAACGGTATTGCATCGCGGTTTCGCTTCGACCACGCCCACATTCCCGCCAACGGTGAGCGAGTCATTCTGCACGTTGTTTCGTCGCAGCTATGCGAACGGGTTGTTCTGGAAGCGACGGTGGTTGCGAGTGTTGCCGAAGGCACGACACGCCATTGCCGGTTCCGTTTCGACGATAGTGAAGCACTTGCACGCTGCGCGGCATCGTGTGATTTCTTTCGGTTGTTTAATCGACGGGTCGCGCACCGCGGCGTAGAAACCTATGCTGAAGATACCTGCCGAGCGGCCTTATGGCTGGCTCCGCTATTTGATGAAGATGCAGCTCATCCGGTGCGGGTGCGGAACCTCGCAAGCAACGGTATGTGCATTATCGCCGATGCTGAACTCGATGCTCTAATTGCGGGTGCGGCCGCTCTGCGCATCAGTTTGTGGTTGACCGATCTGGAGGCGCCCTTGAAGCTGGGAGCGACGGTTCGCTATCGCCACGAAGCCAAAATGCATGTCTACTATGGTTTGATGTTCGTCCGCGATCGTACCGAGGATTATCTAGGGCAGGCCGAAACCATATTCAGTTACATGTTGGACCGCTTCGATGAAGAATTGGAGCAACCCAAACCCCTTCCCGCAGCCCACTGATCGACTGCGCCCGTGGCGCTGTACAATGGCTCATTTGATATGAGCCGAAGGGGTGCTGTATGTCGATCAAGGTAGCAGTCGCCGTAGGCGAGCTCCTCGATAAGATCACGATCCTCGAGATAAAAGCTTCGCGCCTCACCGATCCAGCCAGCGTTGAAAGCGTTGAGTGTGAACTTTCAAGTCTGCGGATAGCTTGGTCCGATTCGCCTTACGCGGACATTGATGTTGCTTCGGAGCTGAACGCGCTCAAAGCCATAAATGAGCGTCTTTGGGTAATAGAAGATCAGATCCGCGATAAAGATCGGGCCAGTTGCTTCGATGAGCAGTTTATTGAGCTCGCCAGGTCTGTCTATCGGTGTAATGACGAACGCGCCGCTATCAAGCGCCGACTGAACGAACAAACCGGTTCCGAGCTTCGGGAAGTCAAATCCTACCGTGGTCACGCTGCGGGTGATTGACTAGACTTATGCTGCGGTTGTTGGTCTATGTGACGGGAGACCGCATCGGCGATGCGCTTATTAAACTGCCGGTGATCCTTACCCTGCGGTCGGCGTTTCCCCGGCACCACATAACTTGGTTAGCAGGTAAACGCGGCAGCGTCTTCAAAGATGTCCTGAATCCTCTGGTCGCCGACCATCTGGATGAGATCCGCGACCATGCGCGGGTCGGCCAGCGCGTCTCGGAACTGTTCCGATCACCCCTGCCTGGTGAGTATTACGACACCATTATCGACACCGAACAAAAGCTGCGGGGTACGCTAGCCCTCAAACGCATTCCCCACCGGTGCCTCGTTTCGGCGTGCGCGCAGTTTTGGTTGTCAGATCGAAAGCCTGCGCCCGGCGCGGCCCGACCGGTGTCGCAGAGAGCGCGCTTTCAGCAGTTGGTGAACCTCGCGTGCGACAAGGAACTAATTTCACGCACTGATTGGGCGCCCCCTGAGGAGCACCAAGCTGAAGCCGCGCGGCTGCTCCCGGACGGGCCGAGCTACCTGGGGTTTGCGCCTGGCGCGAGCGTTGCGGCTAAGCGCTGGCCGCTGGCAAAATTTATTGCGCTGGCGAGAAGTGATGTTATGCGTCGACATACCCCGGTTTTTTTTCTCGGCCCTGGTGAAGCCATGTGGCGCGAACAAATTATGGCAACGCTCCCCTGGGCGCTTTGCCCGGAACAGGAAGCGCGCGGCGGGCCGCTGCTGGCAGTAGCGCTAGCGGCACGGTTGCGAGCCGGGATCGCTAACGATTCTGGCACAGGCCATATCCTGGCGGCAGGAGGCATCCCTGTGGTGACTTTGTTCGGGCGGGCGTCAGCAACCAAATTCACGGATGAAAAGGAACACCGGTATGTGATCAACGCCCGGGATCATGGCCGCCCGCAAATGGATGCGATCCCCATAGCCGCAGCTGAACAGTTATTACAGGCCGCACTCAGTGACGTCGGCGCGTGAGTGATAAGGCGCTCCTCATCTCGCTCAGCAACCTCGGCGATGCTGTAATGACTACGGCGGTGCTGCAGGCTTTGCACGAAAAGGCGCCGCAACTACGATTCGATATTGTTGCCGATCGGCGTTCCGAGGAAATATTCAGCTATTGTCCTTACCGCGATGAGATCATCCTGCGCGACAAGAGCGCCGGCTGGTGGGGCGCAGTTAAACTCATCAGGAGGCTGCGCCGCGAACGCTACGCACTAATCGTTGATCTCCGCACTGACGGCCTTGCGTATCTATTGCGTGCGGAGCAGCGATATACAAAATGGCAGGCGAAACCCGCTGCTGGGCCGCATGCGGTACAGCGCCACATGGCGATCATCGAAGCGTTTACCGGCAAAGTTATCCCATGCTGCAAAGTCTGGCTGCCGGCGGCTCTTGAAACCAAGGTGCACGCCAAAATTGCTACAGCTCGGTACCTGGCGTTGGCGCCAGGGGCGAAATGGCCAGGCAAGTGCTGGCCGCTCTCTTCGTATCGGGCGCTGCTCGAACGTTCCGCAGACCTATTTGACCGAGTAGTATTGCTTGGTGATGCAGAGGACTGTGAGCTCGCAGGGGAACTGGCGAAGCACTTCGATGAACGATGTCTGGATTTGACCGGGGAAACGGGAATTCTCGAAGCCGCCGCGATACTTGCTGGCGCCCGTGCGTTTATCGGTAACGACTCCGGGCTTGGACATCTCGGTGCTGCGGTTGGCGTCCCGACCTTAACGGTGTTCGGCCCAGGGGAGCCCGAACGGTATCATCCATGGGGGCCGCTGGCGCGGTGGATTTGTGGACCAGGTAACTCCTTGCAGGCGTTGGACGCCGCAAGTGTTTTAAAGCGGCTGCGAACGCTGCTCGATGACGCCGAGAACTGACGAATGCGCATAACCCATATAATGTTGGCCAAGGGTTTCGGCGGTGCGGAGCGCTCGTTCATCGATTTGGCAAGGGCGCTGTCGGATGGCGGCCATTCCATCCAGACCATCTGTCATCGAGACTTTTCGCATCGGCAATCGCTTGTCGCACACCCGGATATAGAAGCCGTTTCGATCCCAGTGATAGCGAGCTGGGACCCTTTCGCGGTTCGACGGATTCTGCGGCTACTAAGAAGTTTTAAACCCCAGGTTGTGCATGCACACTTGGCGCGAGCCGCGCACTTGGGCGGGCAAGCGGCACGCCGCTGCGGCATACCAACAATAACGAAAACGCATACTTTCGTCTCGCTCAAGTACTACCGTACGATCGATCACTTCGTCACCACGACAGACGCCCAGCAACGCTATCTGCTTGATGAGGGCATCCCGGGACACCGGATAAGCATTATCCCGAATTGTTCGGCGTTTGCGGTCGCGGAGAGTCGTGCACTTGGTCGCGCGCCGGCGAAACTCCTGAGTTACGGACGAATGGTGAAAAAAAAGGGCTTTGATGTGTTGCTTCGGGCGATGGCGGTGTTGATCAATCAGGGTGCGGACCTCCAACTCGAGCTCGGTGGTGACGGACCGGAGCGCTCTAGTCTGGAAAAGCTGGCGGTACGGCTGGGGATCGGTGAACGTGTGGCGTTCATCGGCTGGATGGACGATGTCCATGCACACCTGCTTACAGCAGATATCTTCATACTGCCCTCGCGCGAGGAGCCGTTCGGCATCGCGGTGTTAGAGGCGATGGCATGCCGAACGCCAATTGTGGCCACGCGCTGCGATGGGCCGATGGAGATCCTAGACGAAGAGACTGCAGTGTTCAGCGAACCAGGTAGCGTCGAAAGCCTTAGCCGTGCATTGGGAGATATTGTATCGGCGCCCGATCAAAGCCGCCGGCGCGCCGATGCGGCGGCTGACCGGTTTATGTGCCGATACACTCCTGACACTGTGGCGGCGCAATATGTGAAAAGTTACAAAGCTCTGGGCGTCGGCGACGGGCGTAATGATGCATAGCCTAAAGAAGTTTCTCAACACGCAAACGTTCGACGACCGAATCGACAGTGATCGCGGCGAGATCGGGATTTGAAAATACCCGCTGCTCTTGGCCGAGGGCATGGTTGCGCCGCCAATCGCTGGGGCCGAAAAAGGCGAAAACCGGCAAGCCCGCGGCTGACAGGATATGCATGGGCCCAGAATCGTTGGTAACCGCAAAGGTGCCGTTTCGACCCAGCGCCACGAGTTCAGCAATGTTGAAGGCGTCCGTCGCGTCTATGCCACAACCCAGCGCCAGCTGTTCGTTGATAGCTCTATCGGGCTCAGCGCCGATCCACACCGGGACATGGCCTGCTGCTTTTAATCGCGTAGCAAGGTCTGAAAAATGCGGCCAGCGTTTCTCTGAGCGCCCAGCACTTGCGCCCGCATGTAGCAGTACGATGGAGTGGCCGTGCAGGCCGTGCTCATTCAACCAATCGCTGACCCGCTGCTGGTTGGCGACAGAAACGGGGATGTGTGGTTGTGCCGCCGTCGGTGCGAGCCCTGCGCTTTGTAACACGGTGTTCATGCGCTCAAAGATATGAGTTCGTCTGGAATAAATGGTCTCGGGATGGTGGGTATAAGGAAACCGAGGGTGGTTGCCGACGCGCTCCGAGACACCGGCCAATGCACAAAGCACACCCGTACGGTTGCTCGATTGCAGATCGTAAAGACGATCGAAGCCCTGCCGACGCATCCAACCGAGCGCGTCAAAGAATGCTCGGATGCCGTGGCGAGCCATGGTTTTCACCTCGAGCGTTTCCCAAGCGGCGTAGAACTCCGCAAACACCGGCGCGGTGAGCATCCAACACTCAGCGTCATCGTGGGCCGCAAGTATACGATCCACCAAGGGTGCCGACATGGCGACATCACCCAGCGCGCCGAGTTTTATGATCAACACTTTCACGTGATAAATAGTAAGACCACCACACGCAGCATCATAGCGGAATCGGCAGGGTCGTCAGCATGTTGAGTCTACCAAACCGCTGGCAGATCCGAGGTAACGCAGTGTTGCGGGACCTATCCAATTTTTCGTTACTCCACCACCGCGACGTAGACGGAGCGTTAGTGAGCATGCATCAATCCGGGACACATTGGTTGAAATATATGCTCGCAATAGCGCTTTCGAAAAAATATGGCGTGGCGCCGCCACGCTACAATCATGCAAATGACATTATCGGCGGGCCGGGCGATTCGCGTCCGGCCCCACCTTTGCCGCGCTTGGTCGCGAGTCACTCCGTTCCTCACGCTTTAATCGCTTTGCCCGTATTTCGCCGACTGTTGGGGCTCCCGCCGTATGTGGTGTTGATACGTGATTTGCGGGCGAGCTTAGTATCCAACTACGGGAAATGGCGACAGCGGTATGCTGTTTCGTTCGACGAATATTTGCGTGGTGATCCCAGTGAGCATCGCTACAATTCGGATCTGTGGTGGTGTCTCCGATTCCTAAATGGTTGGGGCCGGGTCGCCGTGCGCTACCCGGACACGACGCTGGTAGTGAGGTATGAAGATCTGCTCGTGGATACCGCCAAGCAACTCGATCGCATCTCGGCATTCCTACAACTCGATCTCAGTGCCATGCAGTGCCGCGCGGCGATTAGTGCCGCTAGTCGCGAGCAGATGGCGTTGCGGCACGATCCGACGCGGCCCGAAGGGGAGGTGTCACTCGAGAGCCTAAATCCGAAGGAATATTTCGGCGCGCACCAGCGACGTTATCTAGCGCTTGTCTGTGAAAAATATTTACGTTACCCGTTAGGGTACGATTATTCGGTGTAGCGGTATCTGGTCTATGCGTGGTTCTGCACCGGTGCTGAGCGCGACGCCAAGCGTTCGTAGACGGCCAGTGTTTTGTCGAGCATCTCTTGGCGTTGAAACACTGGCCGGTCCAGCACATCAGGCGGTGAATCGTGAAATTCGGCGAGTCTCGCCGCGACAGCATCAGGATCGGAGGTTGGGCACGCACCTTCGGGAAACATAGCCGCGAGAATTTCACGCGTGCCGCCATGGTCATAACCGACCACAGGACGACCAAGGCGTAGCGCCTCCAGGGTCGTTCGTCCGAACGCCTCGGGCGCCCTGGGCAGCGACAATACCGCGTCGCTAATTGCCATGATGTCCCGAAGATCCTGGCGCTGTCCGAGAAATGTCACGTGTGCATCAAGGCCGCGCGCCGTGACGTCACTCTCGAGTTTTTGCAAAAACCGCCGTCGCCGCGGCTCGGCGCCGCCGGCAATGAGGCCGTGGACGGGGACCCCGTGCTCAAGCAGTTTAGCAATCACTGCAATGAAATCTTCCTGGCCCTTCCAGCGAGTGATCCGAGCAGGTAAAGTCACGACGAATTTGTCATGGGCTTGCGGGTAGCGCTCCGCCCAGTCGCGCGACCATGCGTCGCTTGGCCGGTAGCCGTAGGGATATTCCTCTGCTGCGACGCCCCGCGCGATCACCTCCACTTGGGCGGGGTCGGTGTGCGGATAATTGCGCTCGATGTACTCGCGGATGAATTGCGAAACAGCAATTACCGTATCCCCGCGGGCCATTATCGCGCTGTAGCGGTTCACGGTATAAGGACCATGTACGGTGGTGACGAATGCGGGCCGGGACGCTGGTGCCATGCTGGCGAGTGCACGATATCCGATCCAGGCGGGTAGTCGCGATCGGGCATGAACGACGTCGACGCGGTATTCATGGAAGAGACGCCGCAACGGTCGCACCCAACGGAGCGAAAGCGGTGACTTGACGCCGATGGCCCATGGCAGGTGTTGGCTGCCCGCGGCAGTCAGTGCCGCCACCATGCGGCCCGGCGCCGACACCACCAGCGAGCGATGGCCACGGCGAACCAGTTCAGTGGCGATCTCCACAGTTCCTTGCTCGACGCCGCCGACCTCGAGGGCCGGTAACAGTTGTACGATAGTCAGACGACGAGTGGCCACACTACCCGGGTTGGCACTTAAGTGACGTGTTGGACATAGACCTTTAGTCCGGGCTTTAGGCTGATGCGTTTTTGCACGATCTTGAGACCGTGTTTTCGCAGCAAACGGGCCAGGGTGTCGCGCTTGAAGTAGTACAAATGTTCCGATGGTTTGATCTCGTTCCAGCGAGAGAGATCGCGTGGCACACGAAAATGCCCAACATCTGGTGTCCGTATTTCGATGACTCCGCGTGGATGCAACAAGGCCTTAAGCTGCGCTACAGTGGCGTTGAGATCGGGGACATGTTCGATGACGTCGTAGAGCGAAATGACGTTAAAACTCGCCGCTTTGAAGGTTTGTTCTTCCAACACGCCGCAGGCAACGTTGTTGAGTCCTAGTGTGTTGCGCGCATGGCGTACTGCGGCCGGTTCCAGATCTATTCCATAGGCCTCGAAACCCTGATCTTTTGCAGCTTTTACCACGAAGCCTGCGGAGCAGCCGACGTCCAGCCAACGTCCGGTTGACACGTAGGTTCGGCGAATGCGTCGTACCCACCGCTCGGCTCTGCGCAACTTCTTTTCTGCTTTGGCAACATAGTGTTCGCTGTAGTGGGAATCATAGGTTTGCTGGACCGATGCGATTACCGGGCGTGGATTGATGAACACGAGGCCGCATTCGCAATGTACGAATGATTCGTCAGCCTGCCGAAAAAGTTCGGTGGAACGCCTGGCGCCGCAGATGGGACAGGTAATGCGCTGCCGCTTCGCATCGGCGCACGCAGGGTGCAACTCAGTCATTGAACCAGCGATGGACGATGAGCGCGGCACAGCGAGTCGCCTCAGTAAGTGGGATCTCCGCTGCGGCGAGCTGCGCGCCCTCACGCCATTCCGCGAAGGCGGTGAGACGCTGGCGACGGCGCAATTCTCGAAGCCCGCGCTGGAGCCTGCCGTCCCGGCGCGGCGGGATCTCCAGTAGGCCCACTGCGCCGCCTGCGCTCAGCGCTTCGTAGATCATGGAAACGCTGTCACCGGTGACCCAAATTGTCGCGGCCTCATCGAGGTGTTGGCTGATCCAGGCATCATTGGTTTGTTCGTGTGGAATGTACTGTGTGTTGGGTCCTGCAAGGCTGCGTAAATTGTGGCGAGTGGTTTCCGGCGTTCGGCGCGAATCAGTGATTTGCCAGGCCACATCGCTGGAGCGAGCCAGCACCGTTTCGAGTTGGGTAAGCAAGGTGGCGGGATCCCAATCGAAATGGACTGATGGGCCGCCGATCATGATCAGGCCGCGATTGTCCCGCTGTTCGCGTCCGGCGCGAATAGTGTTCAATGAACCGTCGGTGGCGATTATGTTCACTTTGGGGCCGACACGGTCGTGACGCGGGATCAGGCACAGATCAAACCAGGCCAGCGGCAAACTCGGTTGCATCAGCACGATGGAGCGCGCCTCGGTGGCGCGGCGAGCGGTAACCAACGGGAAATGCGTTGCTCGCCCAGCGCCGAGGACCATTTCGGGTTTTGGTAAGGCGCGTTCGCCCGGCGGATAAGTAGCGATCAGTTGAGCGCATGATGCTAATAGCGAGGGTGCAGGAATGGTAAAGGCCTCGATATCAAGTAAGCTGGCCAGCGAACTCACCAGCCCCAGTGACTGAGAATCGTGACCAGCCTTTCCGTCGGTGATTCGCCAAATCACCATACGCTTTCCGCCGTTTAGCAGCGATCCGAGAGAACGAACTCAGCGCCGCAGTAAGGACATTTTGCCTGGCCTGTCTCCTCTATCGGCAAGAACACGCGCGGGTGAGAGTTCCACAGACTCATGTCCGGTAACGGACAGTGCAAGGGCAGCGCCGCAGCGGTGACCTCATAGTGGTTTTTATCGTTCGGCGTGGCGCCGTCGCCATGACTGGCTGGGCTGGGCGGCTGATTGTGTGTGTCGGCGTTCAACGATGAGCCCGTTAGATTTCGCTCAACCACTCGGCGTGTTCATGGCGCCTGCCGCGAACTTGGTCGAAAAACAGCGACTGCAGTTCGTTGGTCACCGGGCCCATGGAGCCCGCGCCGATACAGCGATCATCGAGTTCGCGAATTGGGGTCACTTCCGCAGCGGTGCCGGTGAAAAACGCTTCATCGGCGATATAAACTTCATCGCGAGTGATGCGTTTCTCTTCCACACGGTAGCCTGCCTCGCGCGCCAGGGTGATCACTGAATCACGGGTGATCCCGTCAAGCGCCGCAGTCAGTTCCGGGGTCAGGATAGTACCGTTCTTGACAATGAAAAAATTCTCGCCGCTGCCCTCGGCGACGAACCCCTGTGCATCGAGTATTAACGCCTCGTCATACCCGGAGGCCATGGCTTCCTGCAAAGCAAGGATCGAGTTCAGGTAATTGCCGTTCGCTTTGGCCTTACACATCACCGAGTTGGAGTGATAACGAGTGTAGGAGGAGGTCTTGATACGGATCCCCTGGGTCAGTGCTTCCTCGCCGAGGTAGGCGCCCCACTCCCAACTTGCGACCATCGCGTGCACTTTGAGTTTATCCGCGTGGAGGCCCAAACCCTCGGAGCCGAAATAGCACATCGGCCGCACGTAGGCCTCTTCAAAGCCGTTTTGGCGGATGATCTCGGTGCACACATCAAGGATGACCTGGCGCTCGTAGGGAATGGTCATGCCGAGTATGTGGGCTGAATCGTAAAGCCGGTCGATATGCGCATTCAGCCGGAACGCGGCCGTTTTGCCGCTCGCGGTCTTGTACGCTCGGATTCCTTCGAATACGCCCATACCGTAATGCAAAGTGTGTGTTAGGACGTGAACGGTGGCCTCCCGCCACGGCACCATTTCGCCGTCCATCCATATCACACCGTCTCGATCCGCAAGGTCCATGAGCTATATCCTGTGAAACGCGCGATAGTTTTTCATGGTCTGCGCTCGAAGTCGACGTCGATAACCCGGCTTTCCTTAAACTGGCTTGTGAAAACCGATCTGATAATTCGCTTGGCAAGCGCGCTACGAAGCCGCGGCACTAGCACCAGGAAACCGATTATGTCGGTTAGGAACCCCGGGGTCAGGAGCAGCACACCGGCGACCAGCAGCATGGCGCCCTCCACCAGTTCGATGGCGGGCAGTTGTTTTCGCTCGACATTAGTGCGAATTTTCTCCAGCGTGCGCAGCCCTTCCAGGCGCAGGAGGAATGTGCCGAGGATCGCGGTAAACACCACCATGAGCACGGTATGCAGCGCGCCGAAGCGTTCGCCGACCAGCACCAGAAAGTAGATCTCGATAAGCGGCACGCCAATAAGCGTAGCCAGCAACAGTCCGATCGGGTTCATAGCGGTTGTTCCGGTATGCCAAGCAAGTCTTTTATATAATAGAGGCTCATAGTGTTGGTGGCAGGTAGATGTGATCATGGTAGCGCATGAGCACCTAGTAGTGTTCTCGAGTTGCCCGAATGCGCAGGTCGCTGAACATTTGGCCCGTGCGCTGGTCGAACGGAAAGTCGCAGCCTGCGTCAACATTGTGCCGGATGTGCGCTCGGTCTACCGGTGGCGGGGCGCAGTCGAGATCGACACCGAGCAGATGTTGGTCATCAAATGTATGAAAGAAAACTATCCGTTAGTCGAAAAATGTATCGTGAACTTGCATCCCTACGACGTGCCCGAAGTAATAGCTGTGCCGATTGCAACAGGCGCGCGCGGCTATCTCGATTGGCTAGAAGAGCGGGAGTGAATGTATGAGGCATACGGGTTTGCGACTGTTCACAGGGTTACTAGTGACGCATGTCCTTGCCTTATCTGCACCGGTCACTAATAGCGCCCGCAATTCGCTCGAAATGCTCAGCGATGATGAATCGATTTTGTTCGCAAACGAAAAAGAGTTTCTCGATCCGGACGTCGCCTTCCAATTGATGGCGGAACAGGTGAGCGAGAACCGCATCGTCACCGAATGGCGCATCGCTGAGGGCTACTATTTGTATCGTGAGAAATTCGGTTTTGTATTGGCAGCGGGCGAAGACGGCGTTCTACGTGCCCAACTTGGCGAGCCGCACTACCCTCCCGGCAAACTTAAGACCGATCAGTTTTTCGGTGAGATGGAGATTTATCAAAGCGACACACAGATTGTTCTACCGCTGAAGGCTGCGCGGGCGCCTTCGGCAAAGCCGCCGCTTACGCTGCGGGCTTCTTACCAGGGCTGCGCGGAGGCTGGTATTTGTTATCCGCCGACTACCAAAACGGTGGTTTTGCATGGCGGTGTAACGGCAGCAAAAGCCCTCCTGCCGACCGAGGTAAAGATTTCCGAACAGGATCAAATCGCGCGCCGGCTCGCCAGCCGCGATTGGCTGCTGGTGATTTCCATTTTCCTCGGTGCAGGGCTTGCGCTTGCGTTCACGCCCTGTGTGTTGCCAATGATCCCGATTCTGTCCGGGATCATTGTCGGCGAGGGGGAGCGGCTTAACACTCGCTCAGCGTTCACGCTTTCGTTAACTTATGTGATGGCGATGGCGCTGATGTATGCAGTCGCAGGCGCTGTGGCGGGCGTCTCAGGACACAATCTGCAAGCCATGTTCCAAAATCCCTCCGTGCTGGTGGCTTTCAGCGCGGTGTTCGTTCTCCTGGCGTTATCGATGTTCGGCTTCTACGAGCTGCAACTGCCCTCACGCTGGCAAAGCAAGCTTGCCGTGATGAGTAACAAACACGGCGGCGGCACCTATGGTGGTGTCGCCGTGATGGGGGCGCTATCGGCTATCATCGTTGGTCCCTGTGTGGCGCCGCCGCTGGCGGGTGCGCGCATCTACATAGGTCAGACCGGCGATGCGGTGCTTGGTGGCGCGGCGTTGTTTTCAATGGCTCTCGGGATGGGCGCCCCCTTACTCGTTATCGGCACCACAGCGGGGCGCTGGTTGCCGAGAGCGGGCGCGTGGATGGATTCGGTCAAACGGGTATTTGGTGTGTTGTTGTTGGGTGTCGCTGTGTGGTTGCTCGAACGCATTCTTCCGGGGCCTGTCACGATGGTGCTGTGGGCAAGTCTGTTGAGCATCTCGGCGGTTTTCTTAGGGGCGATGGAGGGTCGGGCCACGGAAGGGGCGGGCTGGCGGCGATTAAGGAAAGGTGCAGGGATTGTCATGCTGGTCTATGGTGCGCCTCTGATTGTCGGCGCAGCCGGTGGAGGCACGGAAGTGTTCCGCCCGCTGGGCAGATTTACCGATGGCGCCAAATCACAACATAACTCGCCCGTGTTTGAACGGATCAAAAGCGTCGACGACCTTCAAATACGGTTGGCGGGTGCGAGCATCCCGACCATGCTCGATTTCTACGCTGATTGGTGTGTGGAATGTAAGCAAATGGAACGACGCACATTCACTGATCCACGAGTGCAGCGTGTGTTAGGTGGCGTGAATCTTTTGCAGGCGGATGTCACCGCCAACGATGCGGAAGATCGGGCGCTTTTGAAATCGTTGGGTTTGTATGGCCCCCCGGCAATTCTCTTTTTCGAACCTAATGGTGTCGAGCGAACGGACTTTCGACTGGTCGGTTTTGTCGATGCCGCCCGTTTCAGTAATCACGTCGAAGCGCTGATCGGACAATGATGGCTAGAAACAAAATCCGGTTGGCCGTGGTTGTGTTTGTCGCCATGGTCTTGGGTTTTAAACTTGCTGACCAACGAGCGCAGGGTCCCGCAGGTGATGCGAGGGTGCAGCCGTCCCAGGCTGTGGTCGACGATCGCGAGCTGCGTCCGCTATTTTCATTGCCGGGTGTCGACGGTGAGACCCACGCCATCTCCGAGTGGGACGGCAAGGTTTTGGTGATCAATTTTTGGGCGACTTGGTGCGCCCCTTGTCGTAAAGAGATTCCGGAGTTTGTTGCCTTGCAAAACGCATACGGCGAAGCTGGCGTGCAGTTCATCGGCGTTGCGGTCGACACGCTTGAAAACGTTATAGCCTATGCCGAAGAGTTCGGTATCAACTACCCGCTACTTGTCGGGGACGAAGCCGCGATTGCCGCGGGCTTTGCCTACGGCAATAAAATCGGTGGTCTGCCGTATACTGCGATCGTCGATCGAGATGGACGCGTCGTACTGCGTCACCAGGGCGTGCTCTCCCACGATCAAGCAGTGGCCGTGCTGGAAGCCTTGCTGTAGCTCGCCGGGCAAGGAAGCCGAGTTTTGTGCCGATATAACGCGAACTCCGTCTAACGTCGCCAATATAGTTTTACGCGATGGGCAATAGCTCTGGGTGTACGGCTTGCATTCGCCTGATGAAATTCGTTAAACTTCTGCTAATTCCTGCAAAATTACCCTAACTCCTCAAAATATCTGCGGCGGGTGAAATGGCGACAATCCTGGTGCTACATGGGCCGAATCTCAATCTTCTCGGTGAGCGGGAGCCGCAGCATTACGGTCGCGCGACCCTAGAGGAGATTAATGAGGCGTTGGTTGCTACGGCAACTGAACATGGTCACGTAGCCGAGTGTTTTCAAAGCAATGCTGAGCATGCCCTAGTGGAACGCATCCAGGTGGCGATGGCCGATACGGCGTTCATCATTATCAATCCAGCAGCATTTACGCATACCAGTGTTGCCATTCGTGATGCCTTGGCCGCGGTTGGCATTCCTTTCATTGAGGTCCACCTTTCCAACGTCTTCAGCCGGGAGGATTTTCGCCAGCGCTCGTATCTCACGGATATCGCCAAGGGCGTGATCTCCGGACTCGGCGCGCAGGGATACGAATTTGCACTACAAGCGGCCATCCAGCATCTGGAAGCGGGGGAAGGTTAATCGATGGACATCCGTAAGGTTAAAAAAGTTATCGAGATGCTTGAGGAATCGAGTATTGCCGAGATTGAAATCCGCGAAGGCGAAGAGCTAGTCCGGGTCAGTCGGGCCAGTGCCGTCCCCGCATCGGCGGCAACCAGCGTCGAGATCCCGGGGGCGGTGACCGAGGAGCCTGTGCCGGGCCCGGCCCCGGCCTCAACGGTCGAGCCAGCGGAAATCGATGGCCACGTCATCAGTTCACCGATGGTAGGTACCTTTTATCGCTCAATTGCGCCCACTAGCCCCCCGTTTGTCGAGGTTGGACAGATGGTGCGCAGAGGCGATGTTTTGTGCGTTATTGAGGCGATGAAGATCATGAATCAGATCGAATCGGATCACGATGGCAAGCTCGTCTCCATCCCAGTCGAAAATGCCCAGCCGGTTGAATACGGGCAGCCTTTATTTGTAATAGCCTGACAGGTTGCGTGCAATCTTTTCAGAGACCCCGTTCGAAAGGCGACGATGCTCGATAAAGTCCTGATAGCAAACCGGGGCGAGATTGCGCTCAGAATCATGCGTGCGTGCCGTGAACTCGCTATTCAGACGGTCGCCGTGCATTCGGAAGCCGATCGCGATCTGAAGCATGTGCGGTTAGCTGATGAGACCGTGTGTATCGGGCCGCCGCGTGCCAGCGAGAGCTACCTGAACATACCGGCGATCCTGAGCGCCGCCGAAGTGACTGATGCCGCCGCAGTTCATCCCGGCTACGGTTTTCTCGCGGAGAACGCGGACTTTGCCGAGATGGTGGAGCAAAGTGGTTTCGTTTTTATCGGGCCACGACCCGAAACCATCCGTTTGATGGGCGATAAGTTGAATGCCATCGCGGCGATGAAGGCGGCTGGGATCCCGTGCGTTCCGGGCTCAGGCAAACCTCTCTCAAACGACCTGGATGAAACGCGGCGTATCGCCCGAGATCTTGGATTTCCGGTGATGATCAAAGCTGCCAGCGGTGGCGGGGGGCGCGGCATGCAGGTCGTGCCTAACGAAGCAGCGCTGGCCAAGGCGATCGAGGTTACCCGCACGGAATCCGTAAATGCCTTTGGTGACGACACTCTGTATCTAGAGAAGTTTTTAGACGAACCCCGACATATCGAGGTGCAGGTGTTGGCGGACGGCGGTGGTAATGCCGTGCATTTAGGGGAACGTGATTGCTCAGTGCAGCGCCGCCACCAAAAAATCATGGAGGAGGCACCGGCGCCAGGGATCGATCCGGTGGTACGTGCGCGTATCGGTGAACGCTGCGTTGCAGCCTGCAAGGAGCTTGGCTACAGAAGCGCAGGTACCTTTGAGTTTCTTTACCAGGACGGGGAGTTCTACTTCATCGAAATGAACACCCGCATCCAGGTAGAACACCCAGTCACGGAATTGATCACCGGCATAGATTTGATCAAACAGCAATTATTGATTGCAGACGGTCAGCCGCTTGGCTTCACCCAGCAGGAGGTACATTTCCACGGCCACGCGCTTGAATGCCGAATTAACGCTGAGGATGCACAGACCTTTTTGCCTTCACCGGGCACGGTAAGCGTCTTTCACCCACCGGGTGGCCCTGGGATCAGACTGGACACCCACATCTACCAGAGCTATGAAGTGCCACCATATTACGATTCGATGGTCGGCAAGTTGATCGCTCATGGTGAAACGCGTAGCGTCGCGCTAGCGCGAATGGCCACAGCGCTGGATGAGACCGTCATCGAGGGCATTGCCACCAACGTTGAACTGCATCGGGTTCTACTGAACGATCCCGTGATCCAATCCGGCGGCGCTCCGATTACTTATTTGGAGCGAAAACTAGGCTTAGCTTGAGCGGTTGGATTGAGCTCAGCTTCGAGGTTGACGCCCGAGACGTTGCCGCTTTAGAAAGAGCGCTCGCGGAGTTAGATGCTCTTGCAGTGTCACTTCATGCGAGTGATGGGTCGGCCCGCTATGGTGAACCGGGTGTGCGGGCCGAGCTTTGGCCGAGGACCCGCGTCAACGGTCTTTTCGACCACGATATCGATGTCGACGCAACGCTATTGCGCCTGGCGCAGTGGCTGCCAGCCAAGATGAAAGTGATTGATGAAGCAGCGTGGCAGCGTGCTTGGATGAAACGTTACAAACCTTTGCAAATTAGCCGCGAGCTTTGGATCCGACCAAGCTGGTGCAAACCGATCGTTCAAGCGCGCCACGAAATCGTACTCGATCCGGGCATGGCGTTCGGTACGGGCACACATCTGACCACGCAGTTATGTCTGCGTTGGCTATGCGCGCGCGAATCGCTTTCTGGGATGAGGGTTATTGATTACGGTTGTGGTTCTGGAATATTGGCCATCGCTGCAGCCAAGCTTGAGGCTGCAAGCGTTTGCGCCGTGGATGTGGATGTGGAAGCGCTCCGTACAACCGCGGACAACGCTGCGAGAAATTCGGTTAACACTATAGTTCAGCCAATTGAAGCGTCATCGTTACCCGGGGCGCCTGCAGACGTTTTGATCGCGAATATCCTCTCGGGACCGCTACACGATCTAGCAGCAACTTTTGCAAACTGCGTTGTCCCGGGCGGCAACCTTGCGTTAAGCGGCATAATGCCAGACCAAGTCGAGGACCTTTTGGCGACCTACCATCCGTGGTTTAGCATGGGTACGCCGATAGTTGATGAACGCGACGGCATTGCTTGGGTGCTGTTAGAGGGTGAACGCCGTCGAGGTCCGCAAACACCGCCGCCACGAACAGACACCGAAGGTCAAAGGGATGGTTTTGAATAACGCATAGAGTTCGTACTCATTTTCGCATCTGTAGCTCAGTTTGTTAGATACCATCCGTTAGGTAATTTTGATCCACCATAGCGAATCACTTGAATATTTGGACGCAAGTATCGATGCGCAGGAACAAATGGCAACGGGCGTTCCAGCATCCTGGCTTTTGGAAATTGCCGAGCCCGCTGAGCGGGCGATGAGCTGTCAATTGATTTCTTTAGAACGGATCCTTTTCTTATCGAAATTGCAAGACCTTCTGCACAAAAAAAACACTTTTTATCTCTTTTACTCGCACTAGTTTCTGGCTATTATCAATCTGCTTTTCGGGTGTTTCCGAAATCCCTTTTGTTAGTTAAACCTGTACACGAATGTGCGCATAGGATCGTATTCACTGAAATCAAACGTGTTGCTCGCGCCGATGGTGGGCATCAGCGACAAACCGTTTCGTCGACTCTGCCGACGTTATGGTGCGGGCTTGGCTGTCTCCGAAATGGTGTCTGCGGATCCGTTGTTCAAATTGGGCGACAAAACAAAATTCCGCTGCGACGTTCTCGATGACAGTCCCCCGCGCGCTGTTCAGATTGCAGGAACCGATCCTGAACAGATGGCGCAGGTCGCGCGCGCGAACGTTGAAGGCGGCGCGCAGATGATCGATATCAACATGGGCTGCCCGGCAAAAAAAGTATGCAACAAGTTTGCTGGCTCCGCGCTTCTGAAGAATGAGGCTCTGGTGGAGGCTATCCTTGAGGCAGTGTTGGGCGCGGTGGATGTGCCTGTCACGCTAAAAATGCGAACCGGCTGGGATCCGGCTAATCGCAACGCCCCGCGGATCGCGCGACTGGCAGAGACCCTAGGGGTCGCCGCTTTGGCCGTGCACGGACGCACTCGTGCATGCCGGTTTCGCGGTATCGCTGAGTACGCGACCGTCCGCAAGATCAAGCGGGATGTTGCCATCCCGGTAATCGCCAACGGCGATATCTGTACTCCGCAGGAGGCGCGCGAAGTACTTCGGTATACCGGCGCTGATGGGCTGATGATTGGCCGCGCTGCGTTGGGGCGACCGTGGATTTTTCGTCAGATTGCACATTATCTGCGAACCGGCGAGGAGCTGGCGGCGCCATCAGTTTCGGAAATAGGGGATACGGTAGTCGAACATCTTGCAGCATTGCATGCGTTCTACGGGACGCAAGTCGGGGTCAGAATCGCACGAAAGCATTTGCGGGCCTACCTGAAAAACGTGGCTAATGGTGAAGCGTTTTGGAAAAAAATAAATAGAATCGAAGAACCGAGCATCCAAATTGCTTTGCTTCGAGGGTTCTTCGATCGACAAACGATAGGAAAAATTGCAGCGTGACAACAAGAACAAAAAGCACGGTTATCGAGACTTCGTTGACAACCCGCAAAGCACAACCTCTATGTGAATCGGTTCGGGAATCGTTAAGCGCCTATTTCAAGGCACTCAACGGGCACGAGCCCGCCGCGCTATATGAGCTTGTGCTCCAGGAAATCGAGCAGCCGCTGCTTGAAGTGGTGATGCAAAGGTCCGAAGGCAACATCACTAAAGCGGCCGATGTGCTTGGCCTAAATCGCGGTACGCTCCGAAAAAAGCTCAAGAAATACGGGCTGCACTAATCAGCTGGCGCCCGGCTTGTTCGGCGGTTTTAAATTACATCGAAAATAGGGAGTGCCGGTGGCTAAAATCGCACGTGCATTGATCAGTGTCTCTGATAAGACCGGCTTGATAGCGTTTGCTGCGGGCCTCCGGGCCTTCGGTATCGAGATTCTTTCCACCGGCGGTAGTGCTGGAGCGCTACGAGAAGCCGATATCGCCGTTACCGAAGTGTCGGCGTACACCGGGTTTCCAGAAATAATGGGCGGCAGGGTAAAGACCCTGCATCCGCGAATTCATGGCGGGATCCTCGCTCGGCGCAGTGTCGATGAAGTAGTAATGGAGGAACACGGGATCACGCCCATCGATTTGGTTGTTGTCAACTTGTACCCGTTCGCCGAAACGGTTGCTAAACCGGATTGTGATCTGGCTAGCGCAATCGAAAACATCGATATTGGCGGCCCGAGCATGGTGCGTGCGGCGGCGAAAAACTATCGTGACGTTGCTGTCGTGGTCGACCCGGAAGATTATTCAGCCGTATTGGCCGCACTCGAAACAGGCGGGGGGGCATTGAGCGAAGACACCCGCTACTCCCTTTGTGTAAAAGCTTTCGAACACACCGCCGGCTACGATGCTGCGATCAGTAATTACCTTACCTCACGAACCATGAGTCGTGAGAGGAACCGGTTTCCCCATACCTACAACGCTCATTTCGAAAAACGCCAGGACCTCCGTTATGGAGAGAATCCACACCAGAGCGCCGCGTTTTATGTGGACAACGACCCGCCTCCGGGAAGTATCGCAAAAGCGCACCAGCTACAGGGTAAGGAGCTTTCCTTCAACAACATCGGGGATACCGACGCGGCGCTGGAATGTGTCGCGGCGTTCGAGCAGCCGGCCTGCGTTATCGTCAAACACGCTAACCCCTGCGGTGTTGCCGTTGCGGATTCGTTGATCGACGCCTACGAAAATGCATACCGCACTGATCCGATCTCGGCTTTCGGCGGCATCATCGCCTTCAACCGGGAACTCGACGCGGACACGGTCAGCGCGATCGTCGACAGGCAGTTTGTCGAGGTGCTTGCAGCACCGTCGGTCAGTGAAGCTGCCACACAAGTGCTGAAGTCCAAGACTAATGTGCGCGTGCTTGCGGTTGGCGAATGGGGCGAGAGCGTTGAAGGGCAACTCGATCTTCGCAGTGTTGCTGGTGGCCTGCTCATCCAGGATCGCGATGTCGTTCGCAAACGCATCGACTTAGACGATTTGAACATCGTCAGTGCACGCGCCCCGACTGATCTTGAGATCAGCGATATGTTTTTCGCCTGGCATGTCGCGAAATGCGTCAAGTCAAATGCAATCGTCTACGTTCGCGACGGTGCAACCATCGGCGTCGGTGCAGGCCAGATGAGCCGGATTTACAGCGCGCGTATCGCTGCCATCAAAGCGGGTGATGAAGGTCTCGAGGTGAAGGGTGCGGTTATGGCGTCGGACGCATTTTTTCCATTTCGCGATGGCCTAGATGCTGCCGCCGAAGTTGGGATACGGGCCGTGATCCAACCCGGCGGGTCGAAACGCGACGAAGAAGTTATCGCAGCAGCTAACGAGCACGATATGGCCATGGCTTTCACCGGAATGCGCCATTTTCGCCACTAAAGAACGGTTAGCCGCTCGTCGGCGAGCGCAAGATAAATCAAAGCCTGCGCGAAAGTGAAGGAACGAAAAACGTGAAGATTTTGATTGTTGGAGGAGGAGGACGAGAGCATGCGCTGGCTTGGAAGGTGGCGCAGTCGCCGCGGACGTCGCAGGTGTTTGTTGCACCGGGTAATGCTGGGACGGCCGGTGCGGCGAAAACGGAAAACGTCGCCATAGGTGCCGAGGACGTTGAGGCATTACTGGATTTCGCCCGAAGGGAGCGGATCGATCTCACTATCGTTGGGCCCGAGGCTCCTCTGGTGCTTGGTATCGTCGACCAGTTTGAGGCAGTCGGACTTAGGTGTTTCGGGCCGTCGCAGGCCGCTGCGCAGTTGGAAGGCTCGAAGTCGTTCAGTAAGGATTTTCTTGCCCGCCACCAAATCCCAACGGCTGCCTACCGCGTGTTCGACGCCAGCGAAAGCGCGATAGCGTACGTTCGTGAGCGAGGTGCTCCACTGGTGATAAAAGCGGACGGTTTAGCAGCCGGTAAAGGTGTATTCATCGCTCAGACAGAAGACGAGGCGCTCGCGGCTATTCACGACATCGTTGTGGAAGGACGTTTCGGCAGCGCTGGCGCCTCCGTGGTAATAGAGGATTTCCTCGATGGAGAAGAGGTAAGTTTCATCGTGGTCAGTGACGGTGTAGGAATTGTCGCGATGGCAAGTTCGCAAGATCACAAAGCGCGCGATGATGGCGATTGCGGTCCAAATACAGGCGGCATGGGCGCGTACTCACCGGCAGCGGTGGTCGATGATGAGATGCACGATCGCATCATGCGTACCGTGATCAGGCCAACCGTGCAAGGCATGGCTGCTGATGGTATTCCCTACCGTGGATTTCTCTACGCCGGGTTGATGATCGCTGCCGACGGTACGCCACAGGTACTGGAGTTCAATTGCCGTTTAGGCGATCCCGAAGCCCAGCCGATACTCATGCGCCTGAGATCGGATCTGGTGGACATCTGCACGGCGGCGATGGACGGTAAGTTAGCTACGGTGCAACCGGATTGGGATCAGCGCGCAGCACTGGGCGTGGTGCTGGCCGCCGCTGGTTACCCGATTAGCTACGCGAAGGGGGCGGTCATCGACGGCCTCGATCAGGAGTTCGGCCCGGATGGGAAAGTGTTTCATGCGGGCACCACGACCGACGGCGGTGCCATCGTAACGGCGGGCGGGCGGGTGCTATGCGTTTGCGCGTTGGGTGATCGGGTAACGGACGCGCAGGCGATTGCCTACAAACTAGTCAGTGAAATTTCTTGGGACGGCATGTATTGCCGTAAAGACATCGGCTATCGCGGTATCGCTCGCGAAAACTGACCTTCCCGGTTATCTCGAACGGTTGGCCCCCTCTTTTTGAGGGAAGGAGATAACCCGAGAAATCAAGGGGCCCAATTCAAGAAATTACTCAACAATCGCAATCCTGCGTGTTGACTTTTCTCGGGGTGAAACTGTGTTGCAAAGATATTGTCGTGCGCAATTGCCGAGGTGAATGACACACCGTAGTTAGTTTCACCGGCAATATCATTGCGATTCTTGGGCGCTACATAGTAGCTATGTACGAAATAAAACCACGCTTCTTGGTCGATGTTGTTCCACAAAACGTGATCACGTGATCGTGTGACTTGGTTCCAACCCATGTGCGGGATTTTTAACGACAGTCCAGTAACCGGGTCACGGTCACCACGAGTCGGGAAACGCACAACCCTCCCGGGTATCACACCGAGCCCTGCCGTTTTGCAGTCCTCGTCGCTTTGTTCCATCAGTGTCTGTAACCCGAGACAGATCCCTAGGAACGGTTTGCTTCGGATCACCTCTCGCAAAACCTCATCTAATGCGGTTTCCTCTAGGTTACCCATGCACGCGCCGATTGCGCCTTGGCCGGGAAACACTACTCGGTCGGCTGCCCGCAGCACAGCCGGTTCTTGGGTCACGCTGACGCGGTGCTCCCTGGCGCCGACGTGCTGCAACGCTTTGGCGACCGAGAGCAGGTTGGACCCGCCGTAATCGAGGATTGCAACTGAGTTCATAATGGTAGTGTCATAGTTCTGCGCGGCTGAAACGGAGCGCCTGTGTTGGGAGGGTTAAGATGCGAATAGCGGCAGCAAGACGTTCGTGCCCCGACGAGCGCTCCTACGTGGGGCCATGTTCGTTATTCAAAGTGCTAGAGGGTGCCTTTGGTAGAAGGCAATTCATTCGCCATCCGCGGATCCATTTCCACCGCCATGCGCAACGCGCGGCCGAAAGCCTTAAAGACCGTTTCGATAATGTGATGGCTGTTGCGCCCACGCAGGCCGTCGACATGCAGCGTCACTTGGGCGTGATTGATGAAGCCTTGAAAGAACTCGAAAAACAAATCTACGTCGAACTTGCCGACTCGTGCACGAGTGAAGTCAACGTTGTATTCGATCCCCGGTCTGCCGGAGCAGTCAATGACCACCCGCGAAAGCGCCTCGTCCAACGGCACGTACGCGTGCCCGTAGCGCCGGATCCCGGTCTTATCACCTAATGCCTTGAATACCGCTTGACCCAGCGTGATGCCGATGTCTTCGACCGTGTGGTGGGCGTCAATCTCCAGATCCCCCGAAGCGTCTACCTCGATGTCCAGACGCCCATGGCGCGCAACCTGCTCAAGCATATGCTCGAGAAAAGGGAGCCCCGTGTTGAGACTTGCTTTGCCAGTGCCGTCCAGATCGACGCTCACACGGATCTGGGTTTCTTTGGTATCGCGCTGAACGTTCGCGCGGCGGTTACTCATCATGGCTTCCGTGTGACGTGAAAACTCGTGTGGTGCGTACCATAGCAAAAAAGCAGCAACCACGCCTTTCGCTGGCGTTGCAGGCTAAAATAGGAGCATGACGGGAATCGACATCGACGCGGTGGAGCAATATCTGAAAACGCTGCAGTCAACGATCTGTGTTGAGCTTGAAGGCGTGGACGGAAGCACTTCGTTTGCCGAGGATGCGTGGCAACGAGAGGGCGGTGGGGGTGGGTCGACCCGGATACTTACCGACGGGGCCGTATTCGAACGTGCCGGCGTCAACTACTCCCGTGTAGCGGGCAGTTCATTACCGCCGACCGCCACAGCGGAACGGCCGGAACTTGCTGGCCGGAAGTTCCAGGCGATGGGTGTCTCGCTGGTCGTTCACCCGCGCAATCCTTATGTGCCAACCTCCCACGCGAATGTTCGTTTTTTTCTCGCAGAGCGCGATGGCAGTGAGCCCGTCTGGTGGTTCGGCGGCGGTTTCGATCTCACTCCGTACTACGGTTTTGAAGAGGATGCGCGCCACTGGCACGAAACGGCACGGACCGCGTGCCAACCATTCGGCGAGGATGTTTATCCAAGGTTGAAGGCGCGCTGCGACGACTACTTTTACATTCGTCACCGGAACGAACGCCGCGGCATCGGTGGATTGTTTTTTGATGATCTCAATGAATGGGGTTTCGAACGCTCGTTTGAATTCATGCGTTCAGTTGGCGATCACTACCTACTGGCCTACCTGCCGATTGTAGAACGGCGTCGCGATAGAAACTTCGGTGAGCGCGAACAAGATTTTCAACGCTACCGCCGTGGCCGTTACGTTGAATTCAACCTAGTGTATGACCGCGGCACCCTCTTCGGCCTACAATCCGGCGGTCGTACGGAATCAATATTAATGTCCCTGCCCCCCGAAGCGAGCTGGCAATATGATTGGCAGCCAAAGCCCAACACCCCAGAAGCCGAACTGTACGAGAAATACCTGGTCCCGCAAGATTGGGCCATTACATAAACGAAGCTAACGCCGCGGTCTCCCAACGATACCCTGCAACCGAAACACCATTGCTACAAAGGCTACGTTGTCTGCAACCAAAATGTAACTGGCCCAGAATTAATCAGCCGCATTTGCATCTCCGCCCCAAAACGCCCGCTCCGAACACTGGCATGTTTCTGTCCCGCAGCCTTAAGCAGATAATCAAACAATCGCTCGCCGTCTTCCGGTGCAGCCGCTTTACTGAAATTTGGCCGTCGGCCTTTCGCCGTATCGGCAGCAAGCGTGAACTGCGGTACCAGCAGCAGATCGCCCTCGATATCCCGCAAACTCAGATTCATTTTACCAACGGCGTCGCTGAATACCCGATAAGCGAGGATGCGCTCCAGCAAGCGATTGGCTGAGGCTTCCGTATCGTTCCGTTCTACCCCAATTAGTACCACCAGGCCCGCGCCGATCGTAGCGATCGTTTCGCCCGCGACGTCGACACTCGCTTCAGTAACGCGTTGTAGCAGTCCGATCATAATTGAGATTTAAAGGCGGTTTTCGTGTTTAACGCTGGACGTCCGCGCTTTCTTCTTCCGCTCGTGCTCTTTCAGTAATTTCTTACGCAAACGAATGGCGCTGGGCGTAACTTCGACGAGTTCATCGTCCTCGATGAACTCCAGGGCCTGTTCCAGGTCGAAGCGGACGGGTGTAGTAAGTAGAATATTTTCATCCGAACCGGCGGCACGGATGTTGGTCAATTGTTTGGCCTTCATGGGGTTGACGGTAAGATCGTTGCCTCGAGCGTGTTCGCCGATAATCATGCCTTCGTAGATCTCTTCGCCGGGACCTATGAACAAACGACCGCGTTCTTGAAGGTTGAACAAAGCATAACCGAGACTTTTGCCGCGGCCCAAGGAAACAAGAACGCCGTTATTTCGCGGCGCAATCTCGCCCGGCTTCAGTGGGCCGTAGCGTTCGAAATTGTGGTGCATAATGCCGGTTCCTTGCGTGGCAGAGAGAAATTCTGTGCGAAAGCCGATAAGACCTCGCGCAGGGATCGAATAGCCCAAGCGTACCCGCCCTTTACCGTCGGGTAGCATTTCCTGCAATTCACCGCGTCTCGATCCGAGTCGTTCCATTACCGTCCCTTGGTGTGTCTGTTCGACGTCAACGCTTAGTTGTTCATAAGGTTCCGAGGGCACGCCGTCGACGTCGCGGAAAATAGGACGTGGCCGTCCGACCGCTAGCTCGTAGCCTTCGCGGCGCATGTTCTCGATCAGGATTGACAGATGTAGTTCACCCCGTCCGGACACTGAAAAGCATGCCGGATCTTCGGTGGGTTCTACTCTAAGTGCGACGTTGTGGATCAGTTCGCGCTGCAGCCGTTCGTATAACTGGCGGCTGGTAACGAACTTGCCGCTAACGCCGACGAAGGGAGAATTATTGACATGAAAGGTCATGTTCAAGGTCGGTTCATCGACGCTTAGTGCAGGTAATGGCTCTACTGCGTCGGGATCACACAGCGTCTGGGCGATGCGAATGTCATCGATACCGGTTACTGCAACGATATCGCCCGCAGTCGCTGACTCACGTTCCACTTGATTAAGCCCGGCGAAGCTTAATATCTGCAGCACCCGTCCATCGCGGTCGCTGCCATCGGGATCTGTGACCTTGACCGGCGTATTCGTCGATACTCGGCCGCGGTTGATACGGCCGATACCGATCGCGCCGACGTAACTCGAGTAATCAAGCGCGGAAATCTGCATCTGAAAAGGCCCGTCAGTGGCCACCAGTGGTGGAGGAACGTGCGCGACGATAGCCTCAAACAGTGGCGCCATGTCGCCGTTCCAATCGCTCGGTGGTTTCAGTTCCGTGCTTGCGTAGCCGTTGGTTGCAGAAGTCGCAATCACCGGGAAATCGAGCTGCTGGTCAGTCGCGCCCAATTTATCGAAGAGATCGAACGTTTGATCTAAAACCCAGTCGGGCCTCGCGGCCTCGCGGTCTATTTTGTTGATCACGACGATCGGCACGAACCCGCGCGCAAATGCCTTCTGCGTGACGAAGCGGGTCTGCGGCATGGGTCCTTCGACTGCATCGACCAACAGCAACACGGAGTCCACCATCGAAAGCACGCGCTCAACTTCGCCACCAAAGTCGGCGTGCCCTGGGGTGTCGACGATGTTGATACGATAATCATTCCAGGCAAGCGAAGTGTTCTTGGAGATAATTGTGATCCCCCGTTCGCGCTCCAAATCGTTACTGTCCATCAGCCGGTCAGCATTCACTCGCGAATCGAGCGTCCCTGACTGTTGCAACAGGCGGTCGACCAAGGTCGTCTTGCCGTGGTCGACGTGCGCGACTATCGCTATATTACGAAGGTTGTAAGTCAATGTTTTAGTGTTCCTGCCCCCGGCGGGGCGAGGCATTATACGCATGAAAAAAATCTTTGGCTGCGAGGATACGATCCAGTGTGGCTTCTTAAAGGGCGTACTCGAAAACACCGGCATCCCCTGCTTGGTGCGCAATGAGCACCTTCAGGGTGGTACGGGTGAAATACCATTTGTCGAAACTTGGCCGGAGCTTTGGGTGCTGGAAGACGAAGATGCCATACCGGCGCGCCGGCTCGTGGAGGACGTGCTTGGGGCCGCCGATGCCGATGCAAGGAGCTGGGAATGCGCGGGCTGCAGTGAGAGCAATGAGCCTCAGTTCAGCACATGTTGGAAATGCGGAGCTGATCGTTATCGCTGACAGGGGTCAACCCAAGATTATGAGGCCACGGTGCCTTTAGTCCGTGCAAAGCTTCGCCAGTAACTCGGCCTGTCCGCCGCGCGGCTTATTGGCAACCGGCACCGGGCGCCGGTAACTACCATCTCTCTGCAATGTCCATGCTTGTCGCTTATCATGGAGATAGGTCATCAACCCTTCTTTGATGACGCGCCTTTTTAGAGCTTCTGTGCGTACCGGGACAGCGAGTTCCACGCGGTTGAAAAAATTCCGGCCCATCCAGTCAGCGCTGGAAAGAAACACGATCTCCTTGCCTCCTGCATAGAAATAGAACACCCGCGCATGTTCCAGAAAGCGGCCGACAATGGAGCGTACGCTGATGTTATCTGAGACACCCTTAATGCCCGGCCGCAGCGCGCAAATGCCTCTCACTATGAGATCGACTTTGACGCCTGCCCGCGAGGCTTCATAAAGTGCGTGGATAATCTGTGGTTCAATCAATGAGTTCATTTTGGCGATGATCCGAGCGGCGTCGCCTTTGCGTGCCCGATTGGTTTCGGCACGAATGTAATCGAGCATTGCTTTATGCAACGTAAATGGTGATTGGAGCGCTTGTTTCAGTTTGCGGGCTTTGCCGAGTGCTGTCAGTTGTTGAAAAACTCTATGCACGTCTTCGCCGAGTTGGGCTTCGCAGCTCAGTAGTCCAAAGTCAGTGTAAAGGCGTGCTGTTCGCGCGTGATAGTTGCCGGTACCTACATGTACATAGCGGCGCAACGTCTTCCCCTCGCGCCGCAATACCAGCAGCATTTTGGCGTGCGTCTTATGACCCGCCACACCGTAAACCACGTGAGCACCCGCCTCTTGCAGTTGGTCGGCGAGGGCAATATTTGCTTGTTCATCGAAGCGTGCCCGTAATTCAATGACTACGGTAACTTCTTTCCCCGCGCGGGCCGCGTCAATTAACGCTTTGGCAATCGCCGAGTCCGGCCCGGTACGGTAAAGCGTCTGCTTGATAGCTAGCACGCCCGGATCGGTTGCCGCTTGGCGCACGAACGCAACGACCGGTGTGAAAGATTGGAAGGGATGATGCAGTAAAACATCCCGATCTCTTATGACCTCGAAAAGATCGGCGACTGGTGAGAGTTTTTTCGGGAGGCTGGGTGTAAACCCGGGATATTTTAAATCCGGTCGATCGATGAGATCTGGAACCGCCATCAAGCGCATCAGGTTCACTGGGCCGTCGCAGTCGAAAACATCGTCGTCGCTGAGGGCAAACTGGTGCATCAGAAAACTGCGCATCTCGCCAGGACAATTGTTTACCACCTCCAGGCG
>CAZBOQ010000045.1:0-38546 GCA_964493555.1 uncultured Gammaproteobacteria bacterium
ACGTCTCACCCACAAGCCGGGTTCTAGGCAGACGACGACGAGCAGGATCACATGCGCATTGCTGAACCACATTGCTGCCGCACCCAAATACCAGGCCATCTCGAACACACCCAAGATGTGCGCTGTGCCGAGCACAGTGAGTGCCAATGTGACCGCGACCATGCTTACCGGAAGGCCCCTGCCGGCGAGTGCGAAACCACTTTCCTCGTCACCGTAGTTGGCGGTTTTCCGAGACAACCACCACCCGATGCCGCCAATCACGATCAACTCGTAGAGTAGAACCGCAATCAGCATCCCCGGTTTCATGTAAGTACTACGGTAAGTTGCCCAGCGCCATCTCAATGGCCGTAGTGTGCTTTTTCAGCCCGTCTACTAGTTGATGTTGCGAACCATAGAACCGGATGCTCGGGACCGGAACGGAGAGCGCAAGTTTACGGCCGAAAGGGTCACGGAGGAACGTTGCTACCGCACAAGTGCCGAGCTCATGTTCTTCCTGGGAGAACGCGACTCCTTCTTCGCGGATTTCCTGTAATTGTTCCTTAATCGCGGCTTTGCTGGTCATCGTCCTCTGGGTTCTAGGAATAAGTCTATCGGGCAGTACGTTATCAAGCTCATCATCACTCAATTGCGCTAGAACGGCTTTGCCATGGGCGCAATCATATGGATTAAAGGTCATACCGACTCTGGTATTCGTGACGGATAATTGGTGCGTGTCAGTCCATATCTCATCGATAAACATCATCATTTTGCCGTCGAGCATGGAGAGATTTACACTTTCCCGCAATTCCTCCGAAAGCTCCTGCATGTAGGGCCGGACAATCGCGTTGAAATCTGCATTCGCGGCCGTCACCAGTGGAACCAATCCTGGACCTAAGCGCACGCGTGCGTTAGGTGTAGCGGGGGTTACAAATCGTTCCGTAGTCAACGCACCAACTATTCTTTGTACTGTTGATCGAGGTAAATCAACTTGTTTGGCAATCGCGCCGAGGCTCAATCCCTCCGGTCGGCCTTCGAGCGCTCTTAGAATTCGGGCTGCGCGTGCAATAACCTGGACCCCGGATCGCTGCTCGGCGGTGTTTGATTGGGTCTTCATTGGGCGCGGAGGGTACCACCACTGAGGTTGAGAGGTACACCATCGCGGTGTGTTTGGTATTATTAATACCCCGTAATATCATGCAGAAGTTTTTCGCCCAGACGAACACGGCGACAATTCTCTATTGCAATGTCGAGGCTTCGGGAAAGGGTTTCTGGTGTCAACCAGGACAAATGCGGCATCACAATCACGTTATCAAGTTGGAACAGCTCGTTCTTCGGATCTACCGGTTCCTGTTGAAACACATCAAGTCCGGCAGCTCCAAGTTGACCAGACTTTAACGCAGCTACAAGCGCACACTCATCCACTAACCCGCCACGCGCAGTGTTTATTAAAATTGCGCCACGACGCATACCTGCAATGCTCTTTGTATTGATAAGCCTCTCGGTACTGGGTACTAGAGGCAGATGCAATGAGACGATATCCGACTCAGCCAACACCTCCTTACGCGGACGGGGCTCCCCTATTGCATCGTCTGCGGGCTCGATGTCGTTGTAAAGCACTCTCGCACCGAAGGCAGTTACGATCTTAGCGACCCGACGTCCGACTTCGCCATAACCAATCAAACCGACTGTACGGGCACCCAATTCTCCCATCCGGTCGATGCGCATTAAGTCTGCGGTCCAACCTCGCCCAAGGCGTGTTTCCTTGTCGAAATAGACCACTTGCCGAAGCGTGGCAAGTATCAGGGTCACCGAAAGTTCGGCGACAGCCTGACTGTTGGTCCCGGGCATGTTGGCAACCGCAATTCCATGTGCGGTTGCGGTCTCTAGATCGATGGTGTTTACTCCGACCCCGATTTTCTGGATAAATTTGAGCCGTGGTGCGGCGACGATAACCTCAGCCGTTACGGGTTCAAGAGCGTGTAGCAGCACCTCGGCATCACTCATCTCCTCGGTAAAGCGCTGCTTGTCCGCTTCATCAATGATGACGATATCTAACCATGACGGACACGTTTTTTTCAGTCTGTCAGCGAAACCGGGACTGGCTCGATACTGCAGAACGGCTTTCATTGCCGGAGCACTGAACGGTTCAAGCGTTACGGACAGGCACGTGCATTTCGCCGATCTTCGCAGCCCAGCAGTGCATTATGTCGCCATCGGTCACCGGACCGACGCCTTCGGGCGTTCCGGTCATGATCACATCGCCCGGATACAGTGTATAAAAAGTAGAAGCGTAGGCGATGAGATCGGCGCAGGAAAAGATAAGCTTTTTGGTCGAGGACTTTTGCCGTAGCTCATCGCCGACGTGGATCGAAAACTCCAAATCGTCCGGATTATCGATCTCGTCCGCCGTTACCATCCATGGTCCCAATACCGCGTAGGAATCTATGGCTTTACGAAGACTTCGATCTTCGGTTCCGCGCACGGTCATGTCTAGACCGATCGAATATCCTGCGACGTAATCGAGCGCGTCCGCTTTGCTGATATCTTTGCCTTGTCTACCTATCACTATCGCTACTTCTACTTCATGGTCATTGCGACGCTCGGGGAACAACAGTGCGACTCCTTCGGAAGGGCCGACCAACACTGAGGTCTTAAGAAATAGCCCGTACTCTTCAATGGTTTTGATATCTTCGACGCCGAAATCACTAGATTGCTCTATGGCCTCCTGCTGATGGGCGTAATAGTTGACCGGGGCACCGATCACTTTGTTGGGATTTGCGACAGGGCTTAGCAAACCGACAGAAGCCAGATCAACAACAGGTGAGATTGCAACAACACGAGCGATCGCCTCGCGCACGCTTGCAAGGTTCGCTATAAATTGATCGCCAGGCGCTATTGGCCAATGCTGCGCGGGAAGTTCATCGAGGACACTAGTTACATCGATGACCCGTTTGCCATCGACTACACCGAGTCGATTGTCATCAAAGCGACAAAGCTTCATGTGGCTGGCATCGCGTTACTGTTCGTGCTTCTTTTCTTTGAACCAGCCCAATTTGTCGTGCACAGCTTTTTCTGAATAGCTGAACAGGAACGCGTCATCTTCTGCTTCATGGTGATGGGGGTACCAACTGGGGATCACGAAGACGTCCTGAGGAGCCCATTCTATAACCTCATTAGCGATGATGGTGCGTCCGTTTCCTTCGACTGGGCAGTAAACCCAGGCCGAGGTTGACTGATAAGTATTGGTGTCGAAACCCTTAGGTAGATATTGCATAAAAGTACTGAGCGTCGGCATGCAGGGTCCACCAGTGGTTGGATTGATGTATTCGAGTTTGATGCCGTGGTGGGGATCGATTTCGCCGGTTTTACTCAGCGTTTCGAGTGCTCCGCGGGTTTTTACGTAAGGATAATGAAAAACGGGCGAACTTGAACTATTGAAGTTAGCACCCATGGGAAGCATGTTGGCACCGAACCGAGCCATGTTGTCACCACTCTTATAAGTCTCCGGGTGAAATTCATCCTGATAACTCTCCACGAACATCGGCCCGAGGTGGCGCACCAGTGGAATATCCAGGCCATCCAACCAAACCACCGGGACATCCCCCTCATGGCCGTGGTCGTGCCATACCCAGGACGGGGTTAGGATCAAATCGCCTGGTTCCATGTAGGATTTTTCGCCATTGATGGCGGTGAAGGCGCGCGTGCCCTCAACGATGAAACGCAACGCCGCCGGGCTATGCCGATGAGTGGGCGCTATCTCCCCGGGCATGATGAGTTGAAGTCCCGCATACAAGGACTCGGTGATGCAAGTTTTCCCGCGCATTGCCGGGTTTTCGAGAACCATGACCCGCCGTTCTGCCTCGGCAGCACTGATCACGTTTGCGGATTCCAGAATAATCGACCGCAAGTTTTCGTATTTCCAGATATGAGGTATCGCCGCGGTTACAGGCTCGCGGGACAACACGGTGTGTAGGACTTCCCAGAGAGGCGTCATGTTATATTCGCTTAATTCGCTGTAGTACTGCGCGCGAACGTCGGTAAGCTCGGGCTTCTTATCTAAAGCTCCGCTCATGTGGGCACCTCCTCGTACTAGCCTCGTGCAAGATTAGTTTACTGCAAAACCTGTAGGAGCGTGCGAAGGCTCCAGGACGCACTATTTACGTGACGAGCGTTCTCCTGCCACCTCTGCGATCGGATGACCAATATTAGATAAGTGGCGTGAGAGGCGACTTTCACAACAGATAGCGTCCGTAGATTTCATGTGAGGTTTTCAATGAAAACAATGCATGCATGTTGATTGCGTGCAGGTCATGTGCGGCGAGTTGAATGCGACTGTTGTTTGCCAACCCGCGCCCGCCCGTCGCCACGTATAAAATTTCGGTGGCTTCCAAGCATAGGCGGACGGCATATGAACAATCCATGCGAATTTTGGCTCTTACCTTAACTGGCATGAGAACGTTATTGGCTGCCGCCTCCTGCATCTCAGCGACACAGGAGTGAAGCAACAGACGGGCCGTGTCGGTTTTGGTGTGCGCCTCTGCGAGCTCGACATGGGTGGTTGTGCTTTCGCTCTGAAGTGCGCCGTTCATATGAGTTATCTCTCGACCCGGGAGCATGGTTATGAAGTGCTCGCAAGCGCTACGCGCCATACCGAGTGCCGGTCCGGTCAGAAATATTGTCAGGGCAGGAACCAGTGCGTTGCGATAAAGGGTCGCGTCATGGAGCGCGATGCCAGGTGCGTTGCCTGCAATGGCAGGTTCCAACCACAGGACCCGATGTTCTGGTACCACGATCTTGTCGACGAGGACACTGTTACTACCGGTGCCCGCTAGGCCTCCGGCGTCCCAATCGTCCTGGATTGTGACTTCGTCTGGCTCCATCAGGAAAACCCCGGTTTTGATTACCTCGTCAGCATCATTTTTGACTAGCGCACCGAACATGAACCACGCGGCATGATGGCACCCGGAACAGAACGGGTAGAAACCAGTTACGGCATAACCCCCTCTCACCGGCTTGGCGTTACCACGAGGGGCCAGCACCCCGGCTACCAAGTTTTCTGAGTCCGAGCCGAAGACATCATCCTGTGCGCGGTGAGGATATAACCCCATAAGCCATGAATGGGCTTGATAAACTGCCGTTACCCACGCGGTTGAACCGCAGGCAGTTGCAAGTTCTTCGGTGGTTTTAAGGTGGGTGTGCAGATCGTGCTGAAAACCGCCGTAACGCTTGGCTAATATAACCTTGAAGAGACCAGCGGCACGTAATGTCTCAATGTTTTTATCCAATACTCGGCGGTTAGCGATGGTGTCGAACGCGGTCTCGCTAAGGCGAGGGAGCTGGGCGACAGCGCTCCGTAAAACTTCAGTCGGGTTAGGTGCCTCTACGTACGCGCTCATGACGACGGACCTGCAATTACGGCGTTGTTTTTCGGTTTGAACTGTACGTTCGAATCACGTTTTGAATTTGAAGGCCTCATCATGACGTGAGTTTCAGCTGTTGCACCGTTTTGCACAATAGAATATCGCAATTCATTGTTTAAACCTCTAATGAGTCTTGCGTTGCACCGAGTTTGCCTGGTTGAGCAATTAGAACTTCAAGCCCGATCTCATTGTCAACGTCAGCCTAGTTTTACCTCGATCGCCATTCCGGCGAACGGGTGGGGGGAACGTCCTGTGTTACGATCCGTCGATGCTTTATCCGACCAATCTCCCGGCCATGTGTCAAGCCATGTCGCGCATCAAGTTCTGCTTGATCGGAGCCCTGTGCATCCCATTTGCACTCTATGCAGAGTTGCAACCGGAACCACGAAGAGTCGCCACTTTGCCTGCGGCACCAGGGCCTCATTGGGTATGGGTTAACGATATCGTCTTTGCCCACATGCAAACCGGACAAGCCTATCTGATAAACGGAATGAACGGGGAATTCCTCGGCGCACTGAGCACCGGACGGGCCCATCTTGCGCTTGCCTACCCGCGTGACTACAGCGAGATATACGTCGCCGAAAGTCACTTGGCGCGGACGACGCGCGGCGAACGAACAGATGTGCTCGTGATCTATGATCCGCCGACACTCTCGCCGGTCGCCGAGGTGCTTATTCCCCCGAAGCGTGCTGAAAGCGTGCCGACTCTGCATCATGTTACGCTCAGCGACGATGACCGTTTCTTACTGATTTACAACTTCGACCCCGCACAATCAGTCAGTGTGGTGGATGTTAAAGCGCGAAAATTCGTTGGAGAGATAGAAACTTCCGGCTGCGCCCTGATCTATCCTTCTGGTCCCCGGCGTTTTCATATGCTCTGTGCTGATGGCACGATGCTGAATGTGGCGTTTGATGATGTCGGTAATGTCGTCAACAAAGTGCGAACGGCCCAATTTTTTGACCCGGACGACGACTTTATTCTCGAGAAAGCGGTGCGGGATCGCGATCAATGGTTATTCACGTCCGACCAAAGCAACATTTACTCGGTAGACGTTTCCGGTGATATACCGGAGTTTGGTACACCGTGGCCGCTACTAAATGATGAACAACGTGCACATGGCTGGCGGATCGGTGGAACACAACTTCTCGCCGCGCACGTTCAAAGCCGCCGTTTGTTTGTGCTGATGCACCAGGGCGGCGCAGACAGCAGCAAACATCCCGGCAATGAGGTCTGGGTATATAACCTTGATACGAAACAGCATCTCCAGCGGTTTGAGCTGAAGAGTATCGCCACTTCGATCCAAGTCAGTCAGGACCCGGCACCACTTTTATATACCGCATTTGGAGGAGGACCTGGGTTACAGGTCTACGACGCCGGAACCGGAACGCACTTGCGCGCTGTCACTGAGTTAGGTGCGAGTCCGACGGTATTGCAGACACCGGTTGGGCCGTGATGTTGGATCCGGTAATGCACCTCGTTATTGAGATCTCACTAGGGATGTTGTTCTTGTTCGCCTGCGTACAGAAACTGCGCGCACCTGGGGTTTTCGCAAGCACGCTTGCGGATTACCAAATCTTGCCGGTGGCGCTACTCATACCGTGTAGCTGGATGATCGTTGCCGCAGAGGCGTTCGCGGGGGCAGGGCTATTAAGCCGTGTTTTGGTGACGCCGAGTCTTAAGACTGGGGTTATTTTACTGCTCGGTTACAGCGCCGGTATTGCCCTTAACCTGCTCCGTGGGCGCCGGTACATCGATTGTGGCTGCACCGGACCAGCCAACCGCCAGACGATCAGTGAGTGGCTGGTCGTTCGCAATCTCACGTTGGCAGGCGCTGGGATGTTATGCATAGAGTCCGGGGTGGAACGTGAGTTAGGCGTTGTCGATTACACCACTGTCTTTTTTGGTCTGGTCGTGGCCAGTTTGGTCTACGCAAGTGTAAATTTTCTGATTGCAAGCGGACCGAAGCTTCGGCAGTTGCGGGGGTTATGATGGAGAGTGCGTTGTTAGTGTCGAATATGGTGCTGTGGATAGCTATGATTGCTTTAGGTGTCGCGGTGTTAGCGTTGACCCGGCAGATCGGTATTCTTTATGAGCGAGTGGCCCCTGCCGGTGCATTGATGGTTGGACAAGGTCCGAAAGTTGGAGAAACTGCTCCCGAGTTTGAATTAGAGAATCTGAACGGTCAGAAAATACATCTTGGTGGCGTTTCGGCTTCCGCGCGCACAACATTGCTCTTTTTTCTGTCACCGACCTGCCCAGTCTGCAATACACTTCTACCTGTTTTGAAGTCCATGCGTCGTAGCGAATCGAAATGGCTGGACGTGATACTTGCCAGCGACGGGGAACAGGAGCGCCAAGAGGCGTTTATTAAGAAGAAAGAGCTTAGGGAATTCCCCTATATATTGTCGATGGAACTCGGGATGACGTATCAAGTGGCAAAACTACCGTTCGGCGTGTTATTGGATGAGGAGGGCGTGGTTCGCGCCAAGGGATTGGTCAACTCGCGGGAGCACTTAGAGAGCTTATTTGAAGCAAAGGAGCGCGGCGTCGCATCGATTCAGGAGTATTTAAGCGACAACGAGCAAGAGCTCAATATTGGTGAACGCCGCTAGGTTTGGAAAAGACGCCATGAAATGGATAGACGAATACGCAGAACACTCAGGACGCCAACTTGCACGCAGGACATCGCGGAGAAGTTTCTTGTCAAACCTTGGAACGTTACTAGTTGGCGCCACTGCCTTACCACTGTTACCGGTGGCACGCGGGGGAGATTACAACTCTTCAACTGACGCAGGTGATCCGGGCGATCCGCAGAGCTGCGATTATTGGCGATATTGCGGTATCAGTGGTTTTCTGTGCTCTTGCTGTGGCGGTAGCAAAAATAGCTGCCCACCTGGGACTGAAGTGTCGCCGATCACGTGGATCGGTACCTGCCGGAATCCAGCAGACGACAAACATTATGTGATTTCGTACAACGACTGCTGTGGCAAGAGCGGCTGCGGCAGGTGTTCCTGCCATCGCGATGAGGGCGCAAGGCCGCTCTACCGCCCGGGGCTGGCTAACGAATATAACTGGTGCATGGGTACCAAAAGCCAAGCCTACACCTGCTCAACCGCCTATGTGATTGGTACTTCGCTAGAGTCATGACCTTTAGACGTTGGCTGCTCATCTCCGGCGGGATCCTTGCAAGTGCAATGGCGGTGCCTATTCCTGCCAGTTCAACTAATCCACCTCATATCGATTACATGCTCCATTGCATGGGTTGCCACATGGAAGATGGTCGGGGCACTGGTGATATGGTGCCGGAGCTCAAAAACTTCGTCGGCAACTTTTTGGGGGTCGACGGTGGCCGAGAATTTTTAATCCAGGTCCCAGGGGTTGCTCAAGCTGCGTTGGACGACGAAGACTTGGCGGACCTCATGAACTGGTTATTACGTGAATTTAGCGCGTCACAGATCCCGTCTGGATTCGAACCTTACACCCCGGCGGAAGTCGGTGCATTACGTAAAAGCAAACTCATTGATGTGGCAATTCGACGGGCAACGCTGGTTGAACAGATGAAAGACGTTTCGATCCAGCCCACATTAGAATCACCTAGCGGTTTAACAGAGGGTAATGTTGTTAGGTAAATTGAGATATGCAATTGTTCTACACATGGGCAACCGTATCGGCTGGTACACCGGCAGAGCAGCAATTTTCTCGTGAACCTGTTGAGACTCAGATGAATAATGTACTTTAAGAAGTAACGTTAGGTAACTGATATATAATATATAAATAATATATAGTTTCAGTAAAACTGGGCAAATGATTGCAGGTGGAGAAATTTTGTCGGCAAATGGTCGAGGACGGAGTGTCAGCCATACGGTAGTAGCGGTGCCGTGGGAGCATCTGACTGCTAGGGTTGGCTGTTTGCCACTTCAATCTACGGGGAGTCTCGATGTCTCAGCCCAGCCAGCGTAAACCGGTAGCACCATATATGGCGATCGGTTTATCGACGGTTGTATACGGAATAGCCGAGCGTCGTCATATCCGCCATAACCTGGAAACGATTGAAGAGTCCATCCACGCTTCCATTTCCATGGTGAACATCAATATGCCGGTTAAGGTGATTGCCTTGGCCGAGGGGGCTCTGACAGGGTTCACCGATGAGATTTTCGATCTCCCGCACACGCTGGCGGCGCGGGAGCTGTTTATCGACATCCCTGGCGAAGAAACAGAGTGGCTAGGACGTTTGGCCAAGCTCTACAAGACGTACATCATCGTGCAATGTAAGGCGCGTTGGCCAGAAGTTATGGCGGATCGGTTTTTCAACACCCTGTTTGTCATCGACCCCAGTGGAGAGGTGATCCATAAAGCGCCGAAAAACCACATCTGGTGTCGCGAACGTTCTTGCGTCCCGCACGACATCTATGACCGATGGGTCGAGCTCTACGGCGACGGGATTGAGGCCTTTTATCCAGTACTTAAAACCCCAGATATCGGCAACATCGGCACCATTTGTTGCAGCGACGGTGAATATCCAGAAGCCGTGCGAGCATTGACGTTCAACGGCGCAGAACTCGTTTACCGGCCGAGCGAAGCCAACCCTATGACTTCGAGCGGCTATCCGGGTGGTGGCAGTTGGATGGTACAAAACCGCGGCCATGCCGAGTTCAACAGCCTGTATATGCTGTGCCCGAATGCGGGGCCCGTTTACCTGTCGCCGAGTTCGAAACATCCGGTGGATATCGCTGGCGGCAACTCCCATATCGTTGATTATCGGGGCGAGATAATGAGTTACACCGCTTCAGGCACTAATACCATGGTAGCCGCAGTTATCGATATCGAGGCGCTGCGCCAATTCCGGCATATGAATTTGAACAGCAATTGGTTGAAGGATCTGCGCACTGAATTGTTCAAACGCATGTACGAACAACCAATCCACCCCCGGAACCTGTGGATGACGGAGGAACCAGCCCAGCACGAAGCGGTAGACGAGGTCTACCGAGAAAACATCCAGCGTCTGATCAAGCGTGGCAGCTGGACGGCGCCTGCGCATATATTCGAGGGTGCGCGATTCCAGGCGAGCAGTGAGGATCCAGAGGGTGAAAGCTGGGAAAACTTAAAGAAACTTTGGCTTCCCTGGAACGAGAAATGACACCTTTCTGTGGAAATCTTTATCCGAGAATTTAATCATTCAAACTGTCTCTTATATGTCAAGTCGTAGTAGGGATTTGCGCCAACCGGGGAGCTTGGGGCATACTCCGGCCCGATTGGGTTTCCGTTGACTTTCGCCCAGCTGTGAAGCATCGGCAACTGGTCGCAAAAGCGGATTCATTGAGGCGTCGAGCTCTGCTACACTCGGCCCCTCGTACGTATGAGATTAATCGCGGGAAAGTGCTGCCCGGCCCCTGGGGATCAGGGTTGAACGGGTTGAATTGGTTAACGAGGAGGAGGTCTAAGTTTATCAATCAGTCCCACTGACCGGACACCGCACTTTATTCGTGAATCAAAACACCACTTAAAATGTCCCCGTTGAAAAGATAAGGACGGCTCATGACCATTGTATTTAATTCACCTAAGGCGATCTTGCTACCCGGCCTGCTGGCAGCGATCTTCGCCTTCAATGCCAACGCTCAGCAGCAAGTAGATCAAATTGTGAACGAGGGCATTGCCAGAAGCGACGCCGCAGCAAAGTCACAAGTCAAAATAGATAAAATATCAGATCAAACCGACAAGTTATTGCAGGAATACAAGTCGCAAATGAAAGTTGTCGACGGATTGAAAGTTTACAACACGTTGCTTAAGCGTCAGGTCGACGGGCAGGTCATTGAAATGTCCGAAATCGAGACCTCTATCGATCAAGTATCAGTGATCGAACGACAGATCACTCCGTTGATGCTGCGCATGCTCGAGGGTTTAGAAGCATTCGTGGAAGCCGACGTCCCGTTTCTTCTTGAAGAACGTCGTGGACGCATTAACAATCTGAAAAACATCATGGAGAAGCCCAGCGTCTCTTCCGCTGAGAAATTTCGCGCGGTAATAGAAGCGTTTCAGATAGAGAGCGAATTTGGGCGCACCATCGAAGCATACAAGGATTCACTGGACCTTGACGGTAAGACCTTGGTGGTCGACGTCTTACGGGTAGGACGGGTTTCACTGCTGTACCAATCGGTGGACGGCGAAATTAACGGTGTGTGGGATCAGGCCGCGAGATCGTGGCAGCGACTGCCAACCGCTCAGTATAAGAACCCTATTGCGCATGGTCTTAAGATTGCGCGTAAACAGGCGCCACCGGACCTGTTGATGATGCCCATCCAAGCTCCGGAGGCAGCACAATGAAAAACGGACTGCTAATTTGTGCCTCTTTGGCTTTAAGTTTCCTCTTTACTGCGCCAATTCAATCGGCGCCACTCGATGATTTGCTGCGGCAAGTGCGTGATGGCAAAGTTGGGGAGGCAAAAGAAAACGCCGCGCGTGAACGGGCGTTCCAACGTGACAAGAATCGCCAGGCTGGGTTGTTGAAGGAGGCCAAGGCCGAGAGAAGGCGTCAGGAAGCGCGTAGTGCCCAGCTTGAAGACATGTTCGACGAGAATGAACTCCGCATCGCCGATCTTCAAGAGCAATATATAAAACGCCTTGGTTCTTTAAAGGAACTGTTTGGTGTGCTTCAACAGGCCGCTGGTGACGCGCGCGGCACCTTCGATGCGTCCCTAACCAATGTCCAGTATCCCGGCCGCGGTGAATTCCTGACGATGCTCGCTGAAAAGATGGGTTCTGCCACGAAACTGCCTTCGATCGAGGAGATCGAGCGACTGTGGTTCGAAATGCAACGCGAGATGACGGAAACCGGTAAAGTGTCGAAATTCGACGCAAAAGTGGTTACGGCTGGCGGCGATGAAGTAGACATGCAAATCGTCCGAGTCGGTGCGTTTAATGTGGTCTCAGACGGGCAATTTCTGCAATACGAAACCACCACCGGTAAAGTGTTGGAGTTGCCTCGTCAGCCCCAAGATAGATTCATCAAATCGGCGGCATCGTTGCAGGGCGCTAGCGAGGGTTTCACGCCCTTCGGGCTCGATCCATCGCGTGGCGTTATCTTAGGGCTCCTGGTTCAGTCACCGACGCTGATGGAGCGTATAGCCCAAGGTGGCATCATCGGTTACATCATTATGACGCTGGGCGCGATTGCGGTGCTGATCGCCGTGATTAGGTATGTGTGGCTGATCCTCGTTGGTATCCAGGTTGCTTCCCAAAAGAAAACCCCAGATGTGCCTAGCGATAGCAATCCTCTGGGTCGTGTGTTGTTGGCTTATCACAGTAATCGGAGCGCCGACGTCGAGACTCTGGAATTGAAACTCGGCGAAGCCGTGCTCAGGGAAACACCCAAGCTGACGCGATGGAACATGATGCTTAAGGTAATCGCCGTAGTTGCGCCGCTGATGGGGCTGCTCGGAACGGTTACGGGCATGATCATTACCTTCCAGGCAATCACGCTATTTGGAACCGGTGATCCGAAAATCATGGCAGGCGGTATTTCGCAAGCCTTGATGACGACCGTGCAAGGCCTGTGCGTTGCGATCCCGACCGTGCTGTTACACACGTTGGTGTCGGGACGCAGCACTCGGGTCATTCAGATATTGGAAGAGCAGACCGCTGGTATGGTTGCCGAGCAGTCCGAGAAGGCGCATGGTGGCAGCGGCACTCCCGCGGCGGCGTCCTAGCACAGACGAACCGGTATGGTAGATTTCATCTATGCGGTACTGCGTACCGTGACGGGTTGGATAGGACTTGAACAGGTTCTAATCGACGCGTGGGAATCCATCCGGGATTTCCTGGAACTCGGTGGAGACGTTCTGTTATTGATCGGGGTTCTGATGCTGGTGATGTGGATCCTAATATTCGAACGTCTGTTTTACCTGATCAGCGAGCACAAAACGGTGGTCAAGAGCGTCTTGCACACTTGGGAAGCACGTACGGATCGTACATCGTGGAATGCTCACATGATTCGCGACCGCTTGATTTCGGAGGTTCGCGCGAAGACCGAAGGCACTATTCCAATCATTCACGCCCTGGTTGCGCTTTGTCCCTTAATGGGGCTACTGGGCACGGTAACGGGCAAGATTGAGGTTTTTCACGTAAAGGCAGTATCGGGCAGTGGCAATGCACGATCCATGGCATCGGGCGTTGCAAAGGCAACCATTCCGACTATGGCCGGTATGGTTGCTGCGTTGTCAGGTATGTTCATTGCCATTTGGCTACAACGCCGAGCGGCCACAGAAGTCGAGATGCTCGACGAACATCTCACAATGGATCATTAGAACAACCTATTTGGAGCTCGAAAATGCGTAGACGTTTTAGCCACTCGGCAGAGGAAGAAGAGTCAGAGATCAACATTACTCCGCTGATCGACATCGTCTTCATTATGTTGATTTTCTTCATCGTCACCGCGACTTTTGTTAAAGAAACCGGGATCGACGTTAACCGACCTGACGCCCAAACGGCAAAGAGTCAGGATAAAGCTAATATCCTGATTGCCATTACCGAGAAAAACGAAATTTGGATCGACCGGAGAAAAGTCGATATCCGTGCAGTTCGACCGAATATCGAACGCCTGCACGCGGAAAATCCTCAAGGATCCGTAGTCATACAGGCTGATAAAAAGTCTAACACGGAGACGTTGATATCCGTGATGGATGCAAGCCGCCAGGCTGGCGTCTTCAATGTAGCTATCGCGGCGCAGCAATAAGCGTACAAACATGAACCTAGCAGGAACCTTGAATGTAACGGACTTGGGCAATGCAGCCCGTGTCAGTATCTCGTGCGGTTTAGCATTTTTTATCGTGTTCCTGCTTTTTTTTACCATGCAATATCTAATCAAGATAAGCGATCCGGGGCTGAGCGAAGCTGGAAAACGATACAGTCTGGATTTTGTGCGGGTGCCTAAGGAGCAGGTTATCGAGCGTAAAAAACGCAAACCGCGAAAACCACCGGAGCCGGAAGAACCGCCACCGGAACCGCCGACGCCTCAAATGGATAACATCAACCCGAATGCGAACACCATCGCCGTTTCTGCAGTTCCGGTGCGAACGGATATCTCGCTCAGTGCAGGTGGTTTTGGATTAGCTCCGACAGATGGCGAATATCTCCCGATCGTCAAAGTGCAGCCAATTTACCCGCGACGTGCACTTTCGAGAGGTATAGAAGGCCATGTCATCGTCGAATTCACGGTGACTAAATCAGGTACTACACGCGGTATCCGGGTCGTTGAATCGACATCCAGTATGTTTGAAAAAGCCGCGATACAGGCGGCATCTAAATTCAAATATAAACCGCGAGTCGTTGACGGGGAGCCCATTGAGGTTCCAGGTGTCCGAAACAAAATCACCTTTTTAATAGAAGACTAGTCTCGCGCTTCACTGAGGTCGGACTTATGCGAACATTTATAGTTTTTTCCTTAATGGTTATGCTGTCGACGGTCACTTTCGATGCATTTTCACAGGAGAAAAAGAAAGAGCAAAAGACCAGGAAAGCTCAGTCGATGACCGAGAAGGTTTACACTAAGCTCACTGAAGCGCAGGAGCTCATTGAGACCGGTGAGACCAATGAAGGTCTCGCGAAGCTACGAGAAATCGAACAGATGAAGAGGCTGAGCCCGTACGAATACGCTCAACTCTACAATTATTACGCGTATACTTATTTTACGCTGGAACGCTACGACGACGCGATCCGCTCCTACGAAAAAGTTTTGAGTCAGCCTGATTTGCCCGAGGCATTAGAGACTGGCACGGTATATACCCTCGCCCAGCTGTATTTCACTGAAGAGAAGTATCGTAAAGCAATCGAACTCATTAATCGTTGGTTTACTCTGGTTGAAAAACCGACGGAGAATGCTTATTTGTTGCTCGGTCAAGCTTATTATCAGATCGACGATTTTAGAAAGTCGCTCGAACCGATCAAAAAAGCCATGCAGATGGTCAAAGCGCGTGGCGAGATACCGAAAGAAAATTTGTATTTATTGATGCGCGTCAACTACTACGAGTTGAACGACTACAAAAACATGGCGAACATCATTAAGGAAATGCTGCCGTACTACGATAAAAGCGAGTATTGGTTGACCCTTGCCGGAGCCTACTCAGAGCTAAAAAACATGGAGGGCCAGATGTCCATCATGGAAATGCTCTATGAGCGCGGTGATCTCCCGAAAGGTAATCAACAGCTCAACTTGGCCAACCTATATTTGCTTCACGAGACACCTTATAGGGCGGCCCAATTGCTCGATAAAGGCATAAAGGCGAAACTTATTAAAGCTGAGATTCGGAACCTGAGGTTGCTGTCCCAGGCGTGGATGCAAGCCAAGGAGTTCAAGAGAGCATTGCCACCGCTGAGGCGTGCCGCTGAGTTGTCGGGTAAGGGCGATCTCTACATCCGTCTTGGACAAGCTCTGGTCAATCTAGACCGCTACAAAGAAGCGGTTGCAGCGCTACGCAATGGCTTAAAGAAAGGGGGCGTAAAGCGCACCGATTCAGCTAATATTATGCTTGGCCTCGCGTACGCCGAGCAGAAAATGTACAACCAAGCAAAGAGAGCCTTCCAATCGGCAGCCAAGGATCGGCGCAGCCGGAAAGCGGCCAATAACTGGATCGCCTACTTAGATTCAGAAGTTGATCGCGCCAAGGCACTAGAGGATGGATAAAAACCCAGGCGCCGGCAATTAGAAGCGCCACCTGAGGCCGCGGACGCATAGAAACCCACCGTGATAACGGCGATCTGACGGTTGTCGGCAAGCATGTCCATTAAACGCACAGCAGTACCGACAGCTGTCGTTAGAAATACTGAGATCTTTGAACTCCACGAGATTAAGGAGTTCGCTACCGAGGATCTTGTTCGGAAAAAACTGTTCAAATGCTCCCAGCTGTGGGCAGAGATTGCCTGTTATGAACCCGGTCAGGCGACCGTTTTACACCACCATCCGTACGAAGAGGAGGCGATATATGTGGTCGAGGGCACGGCGAACATGCAAGTAGATGGGGAGGAGGTAGTCGTCCCGGAAGGAGGTATCGCACGTTTCCCACCCGGCACTAAGCACGATGTGCGAAACCTCAAAGGCAGTAGGCTGTTGATCATGTTCATTAAAATCCCGACGGGGCTAGCAAAACTCGCGACCGAACGGTAGATCCTTTGTGTAGTTCGAATTATTGCCAGAAACACCTGCGGATTATCTATCCCGCTTTTTCCTACTGTTATTCAGACTCTGGTGTTATCAAGCAATCCTACCATTGCCCATTCGTCTCCCTCGGACGATAGCCCAGCTAGTACTTTTCCACAATCTTGAAAAATCTTATTTGATGTTAAGACATGCTGGCGAGAGGCTTGAATATCACGAAAGCAGCGCTGTAACACACTAGGGCGGAGGGCTATCCCCCCACCGGCGTGATAAGCAAAATCTGCGGTTTGTACAGCAACGTCTTGTGAGTGAATGAAACAAGCACGCATGTGCGCGACTTGTTCTAAATTAAGCTGCTTTCCTTGTCCAAGGACGTAGTTAATCTCGTGCCATGTTTCATGCACATAGGCTCGCGCCGCGCTCAAGCTAGCTGAGGCGCGAGCGAAACCCAATTGGAAATGTGCATTTTCTCCGACCGTTCCAAGTAATCCCTTCTTCGAGCCTGCTATCGGGGCGATTTCGTCTAACGCTCGCTTGGCCACTCCTAATGCGAATGATGTTTGACCAATTGCAGTCAATCCAATCATTCCAATTGAGAAAAAATTCCCACCACGTTTCGGCGTTGTGGTCTCTAGATTGTGACTTATGCGAGAGGGGACCAAAAGATCGTGTCCAGTGTAATCGTAGCTCCCAGTGGCGCGAAGACCGAGCGCTTGCCAGTCGTCAATCACTGTAAAAGAATCCCGGGGTACATTGAAGATGCGAATTTCTGGTATGCCGTTGGGTTGGAGTTTGAGTTTGTCACCCTGCATCACAAAACACCCGGTATGAACATAGTCGGCGTGCGAAATTCCTGAACCGTATTTCCAATCTCCGCTGATCCGGTAAGTGTCGGCTTCCAAAACTGCCTTCCCAGGAGGGAATCCAGCGCCGTGGATTAACGGTGCTGGCCCTTGGCGAAAGATTTCTCCCACTCCCTCATCAGTCAAGAATGCGCCAGCACATGCAATCTCTGCAACGCCAGCCACCAGGCACCATCCTGCCGAACCGTGTGCGTATGAGATGCGTGAAGCTACGTCTAAAAACGTCAGCGGGTCAGTTCCTAGCCCACCCAGTTCTATAGGCAAAAACATGTGATACAAGCCGGCTTCTCGCATCGTGTGGACAGCCCGACTTGTCAGATTTCTCTCTGCTTCGCCTTGTTCCGCCTCTTCCTCTAAGACTGGACAGATTTCTATTGCGATGTCAGTAAGCTTTTTCACGTGTCATCAGGATTCTCTGGAAGGAACTTTTATCGAAACGTCTGGCACAACTTACCTATGGGTAAAGGGACTGTAGTGGATCTAGGACAGTGCTGGTTCGCTTTGCGCTGAGTTTGCTCTCGCTTTGGAGCGCTTGCCAAAGGTTTTGACCGTCGAAATGGCCGACAGCTCTACCATATAGGGCAGTATTCAACACGGTGATTTCCTTTTGTAGTTCTACGCCGCAGAGCTGGCCAAGGTCTCCGAGACTTCGCGGGGGGGTAGCCGGAAAACGGTACTCTCCCCATTCTAACAAGCTGGCTTTCAGCGGTTGCAATTCACCGCTTTCGCACAGGCGCCTAATTGTCTTAAGGTCAATTTTGGACCGATTATTGTCTGCGTAGGTCTTTTCTGTGCTATCCCGACGACTGGTCCACCACCAGAGCCCCAGCGTCCCAAACCACGCCAGCGTAAGTCCGAGCGTGACGAAAAACCATTGGCGCGACTGGGTAAAGTCTCTCGTTACCGTGGCGGTTTCTACCTGCTCGGACGATGTTGGTTCCGGGTCTATAGTAAGGGGGAGTGGGGCCGGGATATTGAGCTGACGGCTCGGTAGACGCGCGACTTCCAACCGATCGGTCGTCGTGTTCCACCAGGGTATTGCTAACTCCGGGATGAGGAGCTTCCCAGCCTCAACCGGTACAAGTGCGAGTTTCTCCTGGCGATGGCCGTGCAGACCGGCAGTGTCCTTACGATTATTGAGTGTTGGTTGGTCGGGATACTGGCGTATGGAGCGGAGACTTGGTGCGGTCATGAGCTCGGGTAGTTGGCTGGCTGTTAGCCCTGCGGCGATGAGTGCGACAGTTCGAGTGACTGGCTCGCCGATACGCATTTGCTCGGGCTCGGATGACCAAGTTTCTCGCAGTTCCAGGTCTTCGGCGGGCAACCAGACGGGGCCCGGGAATTCCGGAGGTATCGCCTTCACGTCAACTTCGAGAGCTACCGAACGCACCCGGCGTACAGGCCCAGCGGTATTGAACCCAAAGACTGAGCGGCGCCCGCTCATGATCTGCCCCTGTAAGGTGATAGGTTTGAATTTTAACGTGCCGCTACGCTGCGGGAACACGGCGTAACGGCGCTCGATCACGTCGTAAATTCTCCCATTGTGGCGTTGCCGAAAGGTGCGGTCGTCACCTAGTTTCTCGATCAAAGCATCCCCGACGGCGAGCTCAAGGTTAGTGAGATTTGCGTTGGTCAATTCCACGATCCGGAGGATGCGGACGATGTAGAGCACTTGTGCCTGTACGTATGCCGTTGTGGGGGTTACTTCGACTTCAAGTAACAGCTCTGGATGTGTTACCGCCCCCGATTGAACGGCGCTGGCAGGAAGCACAGTGATAGGCAACGCAGGACTGGCATCGCGACCGAAATATATAGGTGGGATAATCATGTTCCCTACCCGCCGCGGTATCAGGCTTACCGTCCAAGAGGTGGAATGGGCCGCAATACCATTGCGATAGCTGTAACTGCTATTGTGGCTCGGTGTGCCTATCATCTCGAAATCGTTACGTAGTGGACTAAAGTCGGGTTGGGCATCGATCTTGTTTTTAGCTTCGAAGGTCAATTGGAATGATTCGCTGAGATAAGCCGGATCGGGATCAGCGAAAACCGTTATCTCGGCGGCAATTGAGAATGGCAGCCAACAGTTAACGATAAAAGTACCGATGCAAATGTTTCGCCAAAAACCCGTCACCACGGATCTCCGTCGTAGTCGGTTTCTGCCTCTTGGTGACGGTATTGATATAAAAACTTCTGTCGTAACAGCCTGCCTGGGTCATCGGGGATGCGGCGTAACCACTGCTTGGTCGCCTGTTGTTCCTCGGTCTGGGCGGGCTGGGCTTCAGTCATTAACTGCTCGGATTTACGGGGGGCGTCTGTGTGCTTTCCCTGATCTTTCTTATCTTTTCCTCCCATTTCCTGCTCAGGCCTGTCAGATGATCCTTGTCGGTCTGTTTGTTGCTCAGCATCTGTGAGTTGTCGGTTAGGTGCCTTCGATAGCTGGTCATCAGCGGGTTTTGCGTTGTGCCCGTTTTGCTGCTTGTTATTTTCTCCAGCGCTCGTACTGCGCTGGCTTGGTGAATCGTCTCCGGATTGCTGGTTTGGTTGGGGATCTTTTCCTTGCGATCCTTGTTGTCCTTGGGGAGGCTGTTGCTGTTTATTGTTGTTATCTCCTTCGGGTTGTTGTTGTTGGAGGAGGTTCTGCAGCAGATCGTGGTTGAATTTGGCATCCTCATGGTCCGGTTGATCCGTCAAAATCTGTTTGTAGTGTTCGATTGCTTCGTTGTATCGGCCGAGCCGAGCCAGCGCGTTACCGCGGTTATACAAGGCCACGCCCGCATCAACAGTGGTGAGGGTTTCTGCAGCGCTGGCATAGTCACCAGCACGGTATTGGGCCACGGCTTTCCACTCCGGATCCTCGAATAGTTCACCGGCACGGACTGATTGTCCTTCCCGTAAGGACCGATACCCACGTTGGTCGGCATTCAGCCACAACGAAGACCATTCAAAAATAGAGTTTTGCTCCTGGGCATGCGTATCGAAGGGTAGGTGTAAGGCCAACACAACTGCTACCAGACGTCCTCGACGAAAGACCATCATGGCAAACGGTAGTAGTGTCATTACCAGCCATGGTCCTGCCTCGCGCCATTGTTCACTGTGCAACTCGGTCGCCTGTTCATTACCACGCTGCATGGTAGTCTCGAAAAACGCCTGCAGTGTTTCGAAATCCCGATTGTCCAATGTCATACGTTGATATTTGCCATTCGTTCGGGCGGCAAGAAGACTGAGTTCCGATTCCTCGAGACTAGTCAAGGCGATAGCACCATCGTTCCCGGTCACAAAGCCACTATCCAACGCGGGGATGGGTGCGCCTTCGAGACTGCCGGCCCCGAGCACAGAAACTCTGAGTCGTCCTGCTCGTGCCTGTTCGACCAGAGTATCGATATCAACACCAGCGAGTCCATCTGTAACGAGCAATAAGTCCCCGCGCGTCGCGCCAGCCTGTTGCAACAGAGTTACGGCTGCTTCAATCGCTGTACGCGGGTCACTACCGGTGGTTGGCATTAGCTCGGTGGTCAACGCTGGCAAATGGGCATTTATGGTTTCGACGTCATCAGTCAACGGTGTGACCGTGTACGCGCGCGTAGCGAAAACAATGAGCGCGGTCTGACCATCTTTACGTAGATTTAAAAGATCGGCAATTTTGAACCGTGCTCGGCCAAGGCGGCTTGGCTTCGCATCGCTTGCATTCATCGAGGCAGACAGATCGAGAGCAATCACCAATGCTTCAGGATTTCTGAAAACGGGCTCTGGTAGCCGTTCCCAAGTTGGGCCAGCGAGAGCCGTTATGGAGAGTATGCCAGCGCAACCCAATGCGATTGCAGACCGTTTTCCGGGATTCGGGTCACGATCACGAAGAATATAGGGCAACAAACCCTCATCACAAACGGCTCGCCAGGCACCGGTTTGCGAGCGCCGACGTAGGAACATCCATAGCAGAGCGGCTCCAGGTAGGGTTGCCAAGAACCACAGTGGACGAATGAAATGGAAATCTTCGATCATCGCTGTGTCGTTTGTTGCAACGTGCCACGAGAGTCGCCGAACAGAAGGTAGACACCGAGCAATAGAGCTATGAATAATGGCCAAGGATAAAGATTGGTGCGCGGACGGTAGAACTGTGGATCCTGAGTGACTGGTTCTAATTTATCGAGATTTAGATAAATGCTTTCTAACTCTTGGGTATCTCGCGCACGAAAATATCTGCCGCCAGTTGCGTCAGCGATCGACGTTAACATTTCTTCGTCGAGATCCGCAGATGGGTTGACCCTGCGATTACCGAACAGACTTCTCGTCACCATCTCATCGGCACCGATGCCTATTGTGTATATTTTCAATCCAGCCTTCGCCGCCAGCTCTGCTGCCCGCACTGGTTCAATTACCCCAGCAGTGTTGGCCCCATCGGTCATCAGGATCAAGACTTTGTCGGCATTCTCTATGTCGCGATAACGCTTAACGGCTAGGCCGATAGCATCACCAATTGCGGTGGCCTTACCAACCAATCCGAGCACCGCCTCGTCCAGTAACTCTTCCACCGTATGCCGGTCGAAAGTTAATGGAACTTGGAGATAAGCTTGGTCGGCAAACAAAATTAGACCGATACGATCACCTGTGCGACGATTGATAAAATTATTTGCGACCAATTTGGTTGCGGCCAGACGATCGATTGTTCGGCCGCCAGTTTGGAAATCAGTTTCCCGCATGCTTTCGGAAAGATCTACTGCCAACATTAGATCTCTGCCAGTAATCGGCAAGGCGATAGGCTCGCCTAACCACTGCGGACGCGCAGCTGAGGCAATCAATAACGCCCACGCGATCGATGCAACGAACAAAAAACGACGACGGAAATGGTTTGGGTTTTTTCCTGCTTCGAGGTCCGCGAAATCTTCTACGAAAGGAATTCGTAGCGTTGCAACCCCCCGGGTCACGGCAGGCAACATTTTGCGCGCCAATACCGGTGCCGGTAACAGCACGCCCATCCACGCCCATTCGAAATAGATCATGCGTGCGGCGTGGCCATTGTTTCGACCCAGGCTTGTACGGTATCGATTAGATCGTGAACATTGAAGTCGCTATCACCGCGAAATACACCGATCGTTAGTAACTCACCAGACCTACCGCTCACCTCAGCGGATTCGGTCTGTAACCCGAGGAACTCTCGCCATGCAACCCCATGTAATGCCGCGATCTCGGTACGACTGGGTTGGTTAGGTTCATCAGCTCGACTGAGGGCCACTCTGCGAAGCAGTTCAGAGAGTTCTTGAAGTACTCGGTGGGGATCGGGACGTCGGGAGTGTCTAGTGCGAATTCGCCCTATTTCCTCAAGGGCACGAGCACGCAAACGGAGGCGGGCGCGGCGGCGCTGTAGCAACACGGTAGCGATCAAAGCAGTGGTTGCGAGCAAGGCTAATCCCCACCAACCCGGCGCGAATGGCCACCAATCCAATGCGTTCGGCAGGTGTATGTCGCGTAGCGGCAACAAGGCTGACTCCATCGGGTCCATGGCTTATCTGTCAACGTGCCTGATTGAGCCTTCGACGTAGCACCGCTGCCGGCGAGGTATCGGTGGAGATTTCCAACCACCGAAGCCCTAGACTCCGAGAGATCGCGTGGAGACGACGCTGATGCTCGATAAAGCGTTCCGTGTAACGCTGAACTGCCGCTTTATTACCAGTATCCAAATCCAACACCCGGCTGTCGTTGCCCACCCGATAACGACCCGGCGGAGGCAGCGCTTTCTCCAACCGGTCATAGATGAATATCAGCATCACTTCGTTGTGTTGGGCAAGTCGTGCAAGTTCACGCTGTGCCGAGTCGACTAAGCCACGAAAATCGCTGATGAGGAAGATCAGACTGCCGGGTTTTGCCACACGGCGCAGACGTGATAGCGCGTGTTTTCCAGGGTCCGCAGCAGTTGAAGCCGATAATTCAGAGGTTTCAAATCCGGCGTGGAGTCGTTTGAGGAAATGCAGCACCGCCGCTTTGCCGCGACCAGGTTTCAACTCTTCATGACTATCGGCAGTGAATACTAGACCGCCGACCAGATCATTGGCAGCCCCTGCACTCCAGGCGAGTAATCCTGCCGTTTGCGCAGCCACAACCGACTTGAATACTCCACGGGTAGCAAAGAACATTCCCGGGCGTAGATCATCCCATAATAGTACCGGCCGCGCGCGGTCTGCGCGAAACATCTTGGTATACGGCTGTCCAGTTCTGGCGGTGACCTTCCAGTCAAGATGGCGCATATCATCACCGAGCTGGTATGGACGCACTTCGTCGAATTCCATACCGCGACCTTTGAATCCCGAGACATATGCACCGCTCTGCCGGGCCTGCGGTTGCTGCGCCCTAAGTGATATTTCTCGGGCCGGTCCCGCTAGTTTGATGAGTTCGGGAACGGTGACCCGGGTGGGATCAGCGAACGGTATTTCCTTCATGGCACGGCAATACGTTTCAGAAGTTCCGTAATGCATTGATCGTTGCTGATCCCTTCCGCTTGGGCTTCGTAGCTCAAAATGATCCGATGGCGTAACACATCAGCGACAATACTCTGTACGTCCTCGGGCGCCACATAATCACGCTTTGCAAGCCAAGCATGAGCCCGCGCACAGCGGTCGAGAGCAATGCTCGCGCGGGGACTTGCGCCATATTCGACCCAGCCACCCAGGAGTTCGTCATAGGCCCCGGGGTTTCGCGTGGCCAGTACTATATTTAAGATGTAACGTTCGAGTGGGCCAGACATATGGATGTCCAAGACCTCGCGACGCGCATCCAAAATGTGTTGCTGGCTCATCTGTGGGGACTCGTTTGCCATTGGGCCGTCGTCCGACAGCGCTTCGGCGCGAGCGAGTTTCAGAATCTCCATCTCCTCATCCTCGCCGGGGTAATGGATAGCAACGTGCATTAGGAAACGATCTAGCTGGGCTTCCGGAAGAGGGTAGGTGCCCTCCTGTTCGATGGGATTCTGCGTCGCCATGACCAAAAACAGCGAAGGTAAGTCATACGTTTGACGACCAACCGTGATCTGACGCTCCGCCATGGCTTCGAGCAACGCTGATTGAACCTTTGCGGGTGCCCGGTTAATCTCGTCTGCGAGCACGAGGTTATGGAAAAGCGGACCTTGCTGAAAAGCAAAACTTCCGTCTTGGGGGCGATAGATATCGGTACCGGTAAGATCTGCGGGCAATAGGTCGGGGGTAAATTGAACCCGATGGAAGTCCGCATCTAGGCCAGCGCTCAGAATCTTGATGGCACGCGTTTTAGCGAGACCAGGTGCTCCCTCCACCAATAGATGGCCATCGGCGAGCAACGCGATCATTAGTCTATTGACCAACAATTTCTGACCAATGATGAATTCGCCGACAAAGTTATGTAAGTTGTCGAAAGCGGTTCTCGCCGGGGTTCTCGATATGACCGCAGCTGCCTGGTTGGTGTTGGTATTTGTTGCTTCCATTATGTAAGTCACTCTGGCATAACTCTGACAGATGAGAAACGCCAGAGTTCGCGATAAAAGTTGGCTATTTTACGCTAAAATTCAACCCGAGGAGCACCGTTATGTTGGCGTAAGACTCCTCGACAGAACTAACCGAACGCGGCTGCGCCAAAGTGTCGTTGAACGTGATGGACATATCGGTGTTCGTTAACCAACGGTCGATCTTATCGAGTTTATTACAGGGTCCTCGAATGGGCGGTACTGTCCATGTTCTTGGTGCTATGCGATACGAACTAAACCTCGTTCTGAATTCAACGGGTCTGATCACAAGCAGGAACCCTCATCCTGACACCGTTTTTGCTATGCTTACCTCACTGCAGATCAACCTGGAGTTAAACAATGACGTTCCCCAGTAAAAGTGCACCACCGTTACAGGGTCTACACCACGCAGCTTATCGTTGCAGAGATTCCGAGGAAACTCGAGTGTTTTACGAGGACAAACTCGGTTTTCCACTGATCGCTGCTTTTGAAGGTAAGGAGCTTCCGAGTAGCAAGATGCCGGTCAAATTTCTGCATACGTTCTTCGATATCGGCAGTCACTCGGATATTGCCGAGGAGAACAATCACATCGCATTTTTCGAGGTCCCGGATCATCCGTTCGAATTCTCTACCCAATGGGGCTTGGATCTCCATTTCGCGATGCGAGTACCGGATCACGCCGCTCTAGCCGGATGGAAAAAACACCTCACGGAGCAGGGGGTTGAATGGCGAGGGCCAGTGGATCATGATATCTGTTCCTCCATTTATTTCCCTGATCCCAACGGCTACCTGTTGGAATTTGCCGCCGAAAACGCCAGTGAAAAGAAAGTGTTCGACCAACACAGGCGCGATGCAAAAAGACATATGCGAGCCTGGAATAAAGCGAAAAGAACTGCGAGGGAGGAGACAGCGTAAGGTTGCTATCTATGTTTAACGAACCAACACTTATGGCTCTTCGAGCCACGAAAATCTTCATCGAGCGACCAGCGTGTCACGTCTTGCAGGACGAATTGCTCACCGATAACTGAATCGAGTTTGAATTTTCGACTATTCGTCGAAAAAATTAACAGCCCGTCAGCGCTCAAGCACCGCATGGCCGAAGTCAGCAGCGGCACGTGATCGCGTTGTAGGTCCAAGACATTCGTTGTGCGTTTTGAATTAGAAAACGTAGGTGGGTCGAGTAGGACTAGATCAAAGCTGTCCTCGTTTTCCGCGAGCCAATTCCAGCAATCTCTTTCTACCAGTTTGTGCCGATTCTCGCCAATACCGTTTCGCGCTAGATTCTTGCCTGCCCATTCGAGATAACGCGGGGATAAATCGACGCTCGTGCTAAACCGGGCGCCACCCAAGGCAGCGTGTACGGTCGCCGCCCCGGTATAACAATAGAGATTCAAGAAACGCTTGCCGTTAGCTAGTTCAGCGATCCGTTTCCTAACTGGTCTGTGGTCGAGGAAGAGGCCGGTGTCGAGATAATCATGCAGATTGACTAATAAAGTTGCATCGTCTTCTGTGACTTCAATGAGTTCCCCGCGCTCGGATCGCTGCTGGTATTGAGCAGCGCCCGGTTGGCGCTTTCGCCGCTTCACCACAATCTGTTGTCGCTCGATAGCAAATACCAATTGCACGGTTGTAACAATTTCGTCCATCCGTTGCGCCGCTAGAGCTGGATCAATAGTCGTTGGAGCCTGGTATTCGGCGATATGCACACAATCCGTGTAAAGGTCGATAGCCACCGCATACTGGGGGATATCCGCGTCGTACAAACGGAAGCAGCTGATTCCCTTTTTGCGCGACCACTTTGCCAGACGCTTTAGATTTTTCTTAAGACGGTTGGCTAGCATGACAACGTTCTCACTCGTACTCGCTGATGGAACTGCGAGAGGGGGAGTATCAGGCGTGCGATCGGTCACATACCGGTTCGGCTTGATATCGAACACAAGTAATCTTGCTGGCAACGCGCCATTGAACAAACGATAGCTCTTCTGTGCACGGATCCCGATTGTTTTCGCATGCTCGGGATTAGCCGTCATAATAGCGACCTGCCAGCCTTCGAAGTGAGCGCGCAGACGTTCCCCAAGATGTTTATATAAGGGGCCAAGGGTTGTTTCGTTTCCTAGGCGTTGGCCAAAGGGTGGATTGGTCACCACCAATCCAGTCCCAGTCTTGGAGGGCGCCTTCAAATCTCTCAGCTCACGGCGCCGGACACGGATACGTCCGGCGAATCCGGCGGCTCGTATGTTCTTTTCGGCCGATTGGATGGCGTATCCGCTTGCGTCGTACCCAACGATACCGGGTAACTCCTGCGAGCTGCACGCCGCTCGCCTGGCGAAGGCATCGGACATTAAATCAGTCCAGATCTGTGCCTCATGCCCGAGCCATCCGGTAAAACCCCAGTAGCGGCGGATCAAGCCTGGCGCTACATCGGTAGCGATTGCGGCCGCTTCTATTAGCAATGTGCCCGAGCCGCACATTGGATCGACTAACATCTCCTCGGTACCTCGGGCTTTAGACCAAGCCGCGCGCACCAGAAGTGCGGCAGCGAGGTTTTCCTTCAAGGGCGCCGGTCCACTGGCCTTGCGATAACCTCGTTTATGCAGGCTCTCACCAGACAAATCGATACTAACAATGGCTTGTCCACGTGCAGCTCTGACATTTAAGCGAAGCGCTGGCTGGCTGGTATCCACCGAAGGGCGGGTTCCACCAGTGTCACGAAAATAATCGACCACGGCGTCCTTAACCTTCAGAGCACCGTAATGCGTATGTTTGATGGCGTTTGTTTTACCAGAGAAATCTATTGCGAAACTCGTACTCGAGAGCATGTGATCACGCCAAGAGAGGGATCTGATCCCGTGATACAAATCCTCTTGGTCGTGGAAGCTGAAGGTGGTGAGGACCAATAGGACGCGATTAGCCAGACGGGACCAGAGACACACCCGATAAAGGCACTCCAGCGAGCCCGCAAATGCTACTCCAGCAACGGTTTCCCGTAATTCGGCCGCGCCCAGTTGGCTGAGTTCAGCTTTGAGGAGACCCTCTAAGTTCTTGGGGCAGGTAGCAAAGGCAGAATATTGGGCCGGCATGATCGGGCTCACGGGTTCGAGAGGGGGCTATGGTAGGGAAGTCCCAGTAGTTGTAAAGCATGTTAAGCGCAAGATAAAAAATAAAGGTCTTAATGATCTGTTAGTTATAACAGTTAAGTTAGTCCCGATGTCGGTATATCCACATCTTAGCTACACTGTTATGTTCCGACCATGCGGAGTGGCGCCGTTGTTGATGTGGGGCATTATATTCGGAGAAAGGAGCCCTAGAGACAATCTGCCCTTTTGCTGACTTTGGGCTGTTCAGTTCAGGTTTAGCACCGGCGACCGCACTTTGCTGGTAAAATCATTATTGCTGAGTGCCGGTTTTCTGTTTCTGGGTAACTCGATCTTTATGGTCAGCGGTTGGATGGAAATGCTAACCGCGTCCATAATCGACCTCACGTCAATAACGGATATGGTTAATACGATCCCCGCTATTGACCGAGTTGAAAGATGAGAGGGGTAGATTCTGCAGAGGAAATGGGGCCTTTGTCGCCATAGTACTCAGGTCCAGCCTGAGGTACTTGGGTGATCTTCCAGTGTTAAACATTCAAACAAAGGATTTAAGAAATTGAATAGGATTATTGCGAATTTGTGGGTGCTGGTGTTGTCGGTCAGCATCGGATTTTTTGCGCATGCCGAAACTCCGGAAGAAAAGGGGCTAGCGATCGCGATTGAAGCGGACGAACGCGATACCGGGTGGGTGGATTCGAGCCAAGACCTAGTTATGACTCTGCGCAACAAACAGGGGCAGGAGAGTGTGCGGAAAATACGTAACCGAGGCCTAGAGGTCGAAGGGGATGGCGATAAAAGTTTGTCAATTTTTGAACAACCTCGTGACGTCAAAGGAACCGCCTTTTTGAGTTTTACGCACTCATTGGTCCCTGACGAACAATGGCTGTATCTACCAGCCTTGAAGAGAGTTAAACGGATTTCCTCGGCGAACAAATCGGGGCCTTTCATGGGAAGTGAGTTTGCTTATGAGGATATCTCCTCCGATGAGGTTGAGAAATACAAGTACAAATGGTTGCGCGACGAGGTTGTAGACGGCCGCGATACCTTCGTCGTGGAGCGTTATCCACAGTATCAACATTCGGGTTATACCCGTCAGATTAGCTGGGTGGACAAGAAAATGTGGCGCCCGCTTAAAGTTGAATATTACGACCGTAAAGACTCCTTGCTGAAAACAATGTCAATTCACGGTTATAATGCCTACCTAGACAGGTTCTGGCGAGCAGACCGATTCGAGATGGTGAACCATCAGACCGGTAAAAGCACGACCATTACTTGGAACAACTATAAATTCAAGACTGGTTTGACAGACCGAGATTTCGACCGCAATACGCTCAAGCGGGCGCGGTGATTATTGGTATGTTAAATGACAGCTTGGATCGACCAAAATAGGGCACAGTCCTGTCTCTTTTTTCCGACCGAAACGTTGGGGAAAGGTGTTGGTTATTCCCAGAGTCAGATTTTGACGAGAGTCGCTCAGGATAAACGCGACACTGGTCTTACGCTGTCGTTAGTGAGGGGAGGCTTAGTGTCTTATGCAGCCGATACGGATCTTAAATGTAATATTATTTAGTTTCTTTCTTGGCAGTGGGCCTAGTGCTGAGGAAACGGGCTTCGTCCAGAAGAGTCTGTCTCATACGGTGGTCAGGGGAGACACGCTGTATTCCGTAGCCAGGCAATATGGCCTCGATTATGAGGTATTGGCTGTTTGGAACGATATCGATTCTTCTTTTGTCATCACTCCGGGACAAAGGTTGAATTTGGAAGGATCCCAGGCGCCACAGCTACGAATAATACCCTCTTCTACCAACGTGCCGCCTCACACCGTGATTAGGGGAGACACGCTATATTCTATAGCCAAGAGATATGGCCTCGATTATGAGGTCCTGGCTGTCTGGAATGATATCGATTCTTCTTATGTCATTACTCCGGGAGAAAAATTGAATTTGGAAGGATCCCAGTCACAACAGCGACGAGTAATACCTTCTGCTACCGACATGCCGTCTCACACGGTGATTAGGGGAGACACGCTATATTCTGTAGCCAAGAGATACGGTCTCGATTATGAGGCCCTGGCTATCTGGAACGATATTGATTCTTCTTATGTCATCACCCAGGACCAAAGACTGTGGCTCCGTCAACCCAATAGGTCGACAGAGGAGCTGTCTCCCAGAAAGGAAGAGTTGCGGTTACCTCGTATCGCTTCATCAATAGATCCGGAACAAGTCAAAAGGGGACCGATTCTTAACGGAGGGAATCAGTTCAATATTGATAGTACTTCTGACTCGTCTATGGGAAATAATAATTCGGACAAGCATGTGGTTAGCGAGTCTGATGACGCTCTGTCAAATACAGTTTCAAACAGTTTTGCTCAAAACGACGCTGGAATGCCTGCAAATGAAACACATGATTATCCTGAATTGGATTGGGAGATCACCGGTTATGTGGGTATTGAAGCCCGAGTTTTTGCGAGATCACCCGCTATCGCTCAACAACATGAAGACAACCTTTCCTTCATTGTCCAGCCGGAGTTTTACACAGAGTGGGACGATGGTAGACAAAGCCTTCTGATTACTCCATATCTACGATGGGACCAAGGGGATGATCGTCGCAGTCACTTTGATGTTCGAGAATTTACTTGGTTATACGTTAGCGATTTTTGGGAACTAAATGTAGGGATACGGAAAGTGTTTTGGGGTGTTGTTGAATCACAACATCTTGTAGATATCATCAACCAGTGGGACTTGGTCGATAATCTGGACGGCGAAGACAAATTAGGTCAGCCCATGATCAACTTGTCGGTTATTCAGGATTGGGGAACACTGGACTTTTTTGTCTTACCTTACTTCAGAGAGCGAACATTTGCAGGTCCGCAGGGACGGATTAGACCGTTACCCCGTATTGCAACCGGTTTAGCAGAGTATGAGTCAGCTGCTGAAGAGCATCATGTCGACTTTGCTATACGTTGGTCTCACGCAATAGGGGATTGGGATCTTGGTCTCTCACATTTTTATGGAACCTCTCGGGAACCTATTTTCTTTGCAAGCGTATTACCAACCAGTGAGATCGTCCTCATTCCTAGATATCACATTATTCATCAAACCGGGTTGGATTTGCAGGCTACCAAAGGCGACTGGCTCTGGAAACTTGAGGTCATTCAGCGTTCGGGTCAGGAAGACAGTTTTGTCGCGCTGACCGGAGGATTTGAATACACTCGGGTCGGGATTTTCGATACACAAATGGACTTGGGTTTTCTCCTCGAGTACTTGTTCGATGACCGTAAAGACCGGACCCGCATTCCATTCCAAAATGATGTGCTCGGAGGGTTCCGGCTGTCTTTGAACGATGAACAAAGCACAGCGATCCTTATGGGTGCCATGGTCGACCGCGACGATCAGTCGTGGTCGTTCAACCTAGAGGCCAGTCGGCGTATTGGTGATCGCTGGACGGTAGAAGCAGAGGCGCGGTTTTTTGAAAATCTAGATCAAGGTAATCTTCAGTTTGCCGTCAAGGATGATGATTACATACAAATTCAGCTATCACGATTTTTCTAACGAGACGTAGGATTTCCGTTACTTCGATGCGATAACCGGCTTTTCTAGGTCGAGGCAGTCGGACCAGGATGGCCAGACAATCTAGCCGGAGCCGCGCGCTTGCCGGAGCCGCGCTGCGGGAAGCGCGCGATAGCAAATCCCTGCTGATAGCTGGCGCGAGTGATGATCAAGACCTTCCAAAAAATACCACCAACCACCGCTAAAACGCATCCAGTAGCGAGCAGGAGCGGGGGTAGTTCATGCACAATGCCAATACTGAATATAAGGCCGGGCAGCCCGTGGCCGAACAGATGGAGTGGTAACGACCACCGTTCGATTAGCGCACGAGACAGTGGTGGCATACCGTTCTCGCGGGCACCCACACGATAGCGGTGCCATAACACACCGTTGGTGAGCGCTAACGCCGCGCCGAAAAAGTAACTGGCGCCGCCGAACTGGATGGTGAGTGGGTTCAATACATGGCTGAGCGCATATAGGCCAAGTCCTTCATAAACACCAGTCGCTAGCAACATCCACACCATCAGAGGCACACGCCACGCCGGTATGCCCATACACGCCTGCAGGATCCGCGCCTGGCAATATAAAAACGCAAAAGCAGCCAAACCGATCACGTTTATCAACCATTGTTCTGGACGCCACAAAATCCATCCGGCGATACCTACATAATAGACACCGACTACATACATCTCGCGAGACATCCAAGAAGTTTGCGGTCGCAATATGGCAAATCCTGCTCGAAGTTTGCGTCCTATTTTTAACCAAACAAAAAATAATCCTGCGCCCATCACAACCGCGGAGAGTAGGAGCAACCCCCACATGCCGCGAATCGTCAACACATTTCCGTTCATCCATGCAACGACAGCGACGACACCTAGTCCCGAACTCATGCCACCCAACACAAAATTCATCGCCGCGCGAAGATCCCAAAACGTCTGGCGCTCCCCAACCAGCGGATTAGCCGGATCTCCTAGGCGTTCATCGTCGAGATCCTCTTCATTCGGGTCTCGCCCTGGAACCGCAGGCGTCTCATAGAGATATTTTATCTGCGGATCGGTGCCCAATTCTTTGTGCATTTGAAACGAAGGTTTATCAGTAACTAGTTTCGACACTGTGCTGTCTGGATCGTTAAAGTCGCCGAACACCAACGCCTCGGCGATGCACGACGCTGCGCAGGCTGGGGTGTAGTCGAGGTCATTGCCTGGCACAACAGCTGTTTCTTTCGATTCATCGATCCGCTCGATGCAGAACGTGCATTTCTGCGCGACCCCCAGCCGCTCGTTATGTTCAACTTTTTCTTCCTGGATCGTTTCCTCGCCGTAATACCACTGGTGGTCGTGGACTATGGTTCGTGCTTGGTAAGGACAGGAGACCGCGCAATAAGCGCAGCCGATACAGAGATCGTAATTCATCGTGACAAGGCCGTCGGCACGCTGAGCGGTAGCTCCGGTCGGGCAAACTGGCACGCAGGGAGGTTCGGCACAATGCTGACATCCGGTGACCAGGAACAGCCGTTCGACGTCAGGAAAGGAACCAGTTTCCACATCCAAAACGCGGCGCCACTGCACCTCGGGGGAGGTGTCATTGCTGTGTTTGCAGGCGATCGTGCAGGTCTGACAACCAACACAGCGGTTAAGATCTACTGTCATGCCCCAGCGGGGAATGTGGCGCTCTTTAATGTCGCTCGGTGGCTTGGGCACGTTTTCGGATTAGGCGCTTTTGCGAATACCGACTCGTATGATGTCCGAGCCTGATCCGGTCGCGTCGGTCAGCGTTAACGATAGCGGGGTCAGTGAATTCAGGCTTGGCATGTTTAGATCTTTAGCGACTGGTGTGGCCCAGTGATCGAATTGACCAATCATCAATACCGTAGCAGGGCGAATCCCTTCACGCAGTACCGCCTCACCATGAGTGGTGCCAATCGGCGATTCGAGTTCGTCGGCGTCTCCGTCGGCGATCCCGAGTGCGCGTGCTCGGGATCGATTCATTATGACACCACGGTGTCCTGATATGTTGTTGGCAACTTCATTGATCAAAGGTATAAGGACATTTGCGCCCCACGAATATTGCATGCTACGCGCTGTCAATGCCCAGAATGGGAATTCCTCTGGGTCACGGCCCACTTCCGTTGCGTAATTTATCCATATCTCAGGGAATGGCTTGTACGGCGGCAACGGCTCGTATTCCTCCAGCTGCTTTTCCCACCAGTTGATGCCCGTTTCGTGTAGGCGGTTAGCCAATTGTCGGCCATGGCGAAGAATGCGCTCCTGATATGGTAGTTCGAACCGCATGCCACGTTCCTTGATGGTCGGGTAGAGATACCATTGCAACTGGGGGTAAGGCGCCAGCATAAAACCATGTTCTTTGAACCATTCGAGGTTGTGAACCTGCTCACCACCGCTGAGGGTATGGCTGGCTGCCTTGGCAACGGCATCCCAGACTTCGTTTAATTCAGGGGGCTGGTCCGTAGGTAGCGAATAGTCGAAGGTTTCACCAAACAGTCGTGCTCCGCCGGCGCCTTTGTTGATTGCCGTGACGTACTCGTCGAGTATGCCAACTCGCGAAGCGAGCTCCGTGGCAATGTCGGTCATATCTTTGCAATCGACCTGATGATCGACCGCCGGTTGGCGGATGGCCCAACCTTGATGGTTCCAGAATTGCTCAGTGAATTTGGTCGAGCCTATCTGGATTAGTTGGAGACTTTCTAGATCGGTCGCTTCGGGCAGGAGTATATCGGCCATGTGATTAGTTTCATCGCGGGTGTAAGCGAAACCGACGGTAAACGGGAATTCTGCAACACGTTTGGCTACCTCCGGTGCGTTCCAGGAGGAGATCGCCGGATTGGTGCGATAACAAAACCAGATATCAGGTTTGGTCTGTTGCGGCCAGCTATCAGGTTGTTGTTTTTGGAAAATCCAAGGAAGATGGGCCGGGCCCAGCGCCGCCGACCAAGGTGAATTCGCAGCCAAGGGAACCAATGTCTGATAGGCATTGCGTATATGTGGTTTAGATTGCCAACCATGTTTGGAGGTTTCATTGAATGGATACTCCATGAAACCGTCGGCCATGGGTAGCGCCGAGCTATGCCGGTTGTCCGCAGGGCGGTTCAGCTTTACTGCCGTTCCTAATGTTCCGCCGGGCACTTCCAGCGCACCGACCAATACCGCGAGCACGGTACGTGCCCAGCACGTTTCATACCCGCCCCATCCACTGTTCACAGTTTTACCGAGCATGACGGAAACGGGACGGTAGGGGAGGGTTACTCCTTCGATCACGATCGTCTCGCCGATGCAGGCATGTGCTAGGTACTCATCGGCGATTTGGCGAATACGTTCGGCTGAAACGTCGCAAACGGTCTCTGCCCACTCGGGTGTGTAATCTGCGACGTGATCGATCAATAACTGGAACGAAGGACAGACACTGATATTTTCGTGTTGCCAGCGTTCGTCATCGGCGCCGATTTCGATCCCGGAGACGTCGAAATTGCCAATTAGTGCAGGCTCACCGATCACGGCGTCGAAACACTTTGCCGCACCAGTATTGAGATCCCATATCAACGGTTTTTCGCTGACCGCATCCCGTAGGTAATAACCATGGGGGCCCACCAGATAAGGTGAATTGCTCGTTTCCTTTAGAAACGGGATATCGCAAACCTTACCCCAGTCGTTACCGTGGAGAATGTGGTTGATCAGTGCGTAGAGAAACGCAGCATCGGTCTTAGGTTTGATCGGTAACCATTCTGCCGATACCGCGCCGGTGACTGACAAATGAGGCTCGACCTGTACTCGTTTAACGCCCCGATCGCGGGCGCGAGCTTCACGCCAGATCCCGACAACACCACCTGATGCCTCCACATTGTTGCCACAGTTAATGATGTAATTCACATAAGGCGTATCAGGAGAAATAATGAAAGCGCGGTGCCACAACTCACCGTACAGATGTTCCGAGTGATAGCACTTCACGCCTTGTCCCGCACCGAAACCCAGGTCGATCGGTCCCCACGCTTTGAGGAACGCAGGGAGTGTCCCCATGTATTGCGTTGGCGTACCGCCGCCGCCGAAAGTTGCAGCCACCCGCGGAAAACCGGAATCGTCCAACAAACCGGACGCACGTATTGTTTTCAATTTTTCAGCGATAGTGCCAAGTGCTTCATCCCAAGATATCGGCACGAACCCAGGATCGTGTTCTCGACCCTTCTTTGGATTGGTGCGTTTCATGGGTTGTTTGATTCGGTGAGGGTTGTAGGTCTTCTGGATCAGACCATAAGCCTTTACGCAGACTCGCCCACCACCAGGATGGCGCTCAGATATGTCGTAATTCGATTCGATACGGGTCGCGATACCGTCTTCCACTTCGACCCGCATCAAGTCCGGCCCGGCAACGCATTGGTAGCAGAACATCGGGATCTTCTTTTTGTCTTTTATCTTTACACCCATGTCGGATCCTTAGGAGTTTGGCCCATCACAGAGTCTTTTTGCATTCAGCCTGGCTTCGGTGTATTTCGCCAAGGCCCGCATCGCTCGCGCGCAGGAGCGAAAAGTGCAAACGCCGTGATCCATCAAGTTAGCCACCATGGGTTCATAGAGCGGGCCGCCTTCCACTATACCAATCACTGGCTTATCAAGCCCTGCCACAAGCTTCGGCAACTGTTGAACGACACTGGCATCATCATAAATGTTGAACCCGGGTTTTACGCTTTCCGCCAGTGTGCGTGTTGCCGGCCCAACCGGATCCAGCCCCACCACAATCGCATCGACCTTGGCGTCCGCCGCGAATGCTTCGACACACTGTACATGCACTTCGTCGTCTGCGCCCGGGTTGATGTCGAACGGGTTGCGTACTTCCATCAGAGCATCGAGTTTTTTTGCCGAAAGAATCTCACCCAGCCGCTCAATCGTGGACGCCTCCGGTGTCGCCATCTCTAATGAGAAATCAGGATTCAGGGTGTAATCAGCTATGCCCACTGTCTCGAACCCTGCGCCACTTACTGCAGCAATGCGTGCGCCGCGGACCGCCTTGTAGTGCAAGACATCGGCAAGATAGAACAAGTCAGTAAACTCGTCGAAGTCCTGGGCGACGATCCCACCGGCTCGCTTTACCACCGATCGGAAGAGGGAATAGTCGCCAGCGATGGAGGCTGTATGGCCCATCGTGGCTTCCTGGCCTGCAGCCGACTGCCCCGCCTTGTAAACGACCACCGTTTTACCGGCAATCACGGCCCTGCGGACCGCATGGGCGAACGCCTGCCCATCGAGTCGCTTAAACCCTTCGATGTAGACGGCGATGATCTTAATGTCATCACGATCAGCAAAATAGCGCAGCAGATCGCCATGACTGAGATCATTTTGATTGCCAACCGCGATCATATAGGCCGGATCGATCCACGGGTTCTTGCTCAAACGGGTAAGCATGAATGCACCGCTTTGACTGATGAATGCGGATTGGCGTTTTTCTTTCTTTTGTTCGCGCGGGAGCTTCTCTGTCGGAATGAACCACGTATCGTAACCGCCGACATGTGAAACTACGCCAAGACAATTACCGCCAAGGAACACGGGGCCGCCGTCGGTCAGCTTATGGGCGTCGTTTATCTTCGCCACCATGTGCGCCACGGGCTCTCGGCTAGCGGCCGTTTCGCCAAGACCGCCGGGTATTAACATTACCGCGTCGGCCGACTCGGTGGCGATAATCTCATCGACCAAGCGGTAAACCGCGTCAGCGCTAACGGCGACTACGAGGAGATCCAACTTATGCTCTAAGGCACCTAAACTTTCCACACACTTTACGCCATCGATCTCTAATTCGCTTGGATGGATGACAATCACCTTAGATTTACCGTAACCGCTTTTCAGCACATTTTTTAGGATAATGCGCCCGAAGTTCATTTTGCTTGCAGACACACCGATGATGCCGATGGAGGAGGGATGCAGTAGCGAGTGGATCTTGGCGATCGGCCTAGCCATCGGTATCGGCTCAGTGCGGGCAAGAACACATTTCGGATTACACGCCGTTAATCCCGTTTGTGCGACGAATAAGGGAGCGAGTTGCAACACCTCGATACGTACCTTTCCATTCGTTTCATTGGCTTGGCTCGTTCCTGCCAACTCAAGAAGAGCTGCAAACAATGTTTTAAGTCCGGCGTCGCTCGAGGCTAACCCTTGGTTCTGCAGTTGCCGGTAGGTTGTGGTTTGGACGAATAACCCGTAGAACGTCTCGATGTCTATAAGGGCAGCCACCGCGGAAACCGCTCCCTGATCAGTTCCGAACCTATTTAATTGGTCGCCTGCGGCCCCGCTGCCGAGGCCAACGCTTAGGATTAGACCAAACTCTCGCGTATTGTAGAGCGTTACCGATAATTCCAGACCGCTCAATGGCTTCTTTGACGCCTCCGTTATCTCAACCATGCCATTCAGCAACGCGGCAATTTCTATGGGCTCGAGGCGATCGCGGGCGGCGGCCTCCGCCATGGCGAAAAGAGTTTCAGCCTGGGTGGTTTCCATGTGTGTGCGAAGTGTACGCGAACACTTTCGGAGCGGGTAGATTGACACGAGTAGCATTTAGCTCTCGACAAGCCATACCATTGTCCTCTCGGGATCTCGCGTGTCTGAAATGCAGCTCACGGGATGAGGACACCGTGACAGCATTCTCACCGAGGATTCGCTAATGAGTCGCGCTGGCTCCGTGTAACGGTCCGCGATAAAGTAGTGTGTGGAACAAGTTTAGGTGGTCCGAGTATGCAGCTATACACCAGCAAAAATGGTACAAACCCGATGCGGGTTCGACTTTACCTGGCAGAAAAGGACCTTGACCTGCCGGAGATTGATCTCGATCTCCTGGCAGGGGATCAAACTCGGCCTGACTATTTGCTGCTCAATTCACTCGGTACGGTACCATCGCTGGAACTGGATGACGGTGTTGTAATTACGGAAAGCATCGCCATATGTCGTTACCTTGAAGAACTCCATTCGACGCCACCGCTATTCGGCGCCCACCACTTGGAGCGGGCTAGAGTTGAGATGGGGACCAGGAGGGT
>CAZBOQ010000046.1:0-9364 GCA_964493555.1 uncultured Gammaproteobacteria bacterium
GACCCCCAGTACTTCATCGGCGGATTCGATCGGCCCAATATTCGCTATGCCGTCCAACCACGCGCCAACGCCCGCCACCAATTGCGGAAGTTTCTGGAAAGCAGAAGCGGGCAAACTGGAATCGTTTATTGCATGTCGCGACGCAAAGTGGAGAAAACCGCGGAGCAGCTAGTCAACCAGGGTTTTCCAGCGCTACCCTACCATGCAGGCCTATCGCCGAACGTCCGCGCGAACAATCAAGTGCGATTTCAAAACGAAGATGAGGTCATCATGGTGGCGACAATCGCCTTTGGGATGGGCATCGATAGACCAGATGTACGTTTCGTTGTCCATCTCGATCTTCCCAAAAGCATCGAAGCCTATTATCAGGAGACGGGACGTGCCGGGCGCGATAACGAACCCGCAGACGCCTGGATGCTGTACGGACTACAGGACGTCATCCGATTGCGTCAAATGCTCACCCAGTCACCCGCCGATGAAGACCACAAACGCGTAGAACGCCAGAAACTAGAAGCCCTTCTCGGCTGGTGCGAGGCAACCGCGTGCCGCCGACAACCGCTGCTGGAATATTTCGGTGAGCAATTACTCGCGCCTTGTGGAAATTGCGACAACTGTATACAACCACCTGCAACCTGGGACGCCAGTGAGGAGGCGCAGAAACTTCTATCCTGTATCTACCGCACCGGCCAGCGCTTCGGCGCAGCGCACGTTATAGATGTGCTACGTGGCGCCGACACAGAAAAAGTACGCACCCACGTGCACGCGAGCCTTAGTACTTTCGCCATCGGCGCGGAACGCGATGCCAATCACTGGCGCTCGGTCTTACGCCAACTCATAGTGCGTGGCGCTGTGTATACGGACGTCGAACAATTCGGCGCCCTGAAACTGGGTGAGAAAGCCCGGCCCATTCTGCGTGGCGAAATCGATCTGCGCCTTCGCGAGGAGCTAGCTGAATCCCGTAGTCCGCGTCGCGGAAAGCCCCACACAGATATCGCTGAAGCGGACGTAGCAATCTGGGAACGCTTGCGTACTTGCCGCAAACGCCTCGCTGACGAGCACGGAGTGCCGCCTTACGCTATCTTCCACGACCGCACGCTGCAGGAACTGATCACTAAGCGGCCAGCAACGCTTGAACAAATGCTGGAAATAACCGGTATCGGTCGGGTAAAACTGGAACGTTATGGTTCTATCTTCCTCAATGAACTGAATGCTCTGCCTGCGTACTAAACAGACCGAACGCCGTGACAGCCTGCGTAGCGCTATTAGACTAATTACTTATCGTGGATCCGATCAGCCAAGGCTTACTCGGCGCCTGCGCACCGCAAGCGTTTGCCGATAAATCTAAACTACTTATCGCAGCCGCACTTGGGTTTCTTTCCGGCATGGCGCCGGATCTCGATGTACTGATAGCATCGACAGACGATCCTTTATTGTTTCTCGAGTACCACCGCCAATTCACGCATTCCTTGCTCTTCATCCCCGTAGGGGGTCTCATTTGCAGTTCGCTTTTCCACCCCCTATTTGCCCATCGCCAACTGTCATTTCGCGCGACTTACACTTTCTCTACGCTAGGCTACGCAACTCACGGTCTGCTTGATTCCTGTACCAGCTATGGCACTCAATTGTTATGGCCATTTAGCACCACGCGTGTTGCTTGGCACAACATCTCCATTGTCGATCCGCTTTTCACATTGCCGATCTTGTGTCTGATTCTATGGGCAAGCATCTCGAAACGGCAAACGCTAGCCCGCTTCGCTTGCGCATGGGCACTGATCTATCTGTGCCTTGGCGCAGTACAGCGTGGGCGCGCTGAGGCCGTGGGACACGCCTTAGCAGCGGAGCGCACACATACACCATTGCGACTTCATGCGAAACCGAGCCTTGGCAATCTACTGTTATGGAAAATCGTCTATGAAACTGAAGATCGTTTTTATGTGGATGCTGTGCGGATCTTAGCTACGTCTTCAATTTACACTGGCGATTCAGTCCCAAAGCTGGATGCCCGGAGGGACTTCCCTTGGCTCAACGACGATGCTCTCCAGGCAAATGATATAACCCGGTTTGCTTGGTTTTCGAACGGTTATATTTCCAAAGATCCGGAGCGTCCAAACACTATCATCGATGTGCGCTATTCCATCGTTCCGAATTCAATCGACCCGCTTTGGGGAATTCAACTCGATCCTCAGCGCAACACGAACGAACATGCCGACTTCATCAGTATGCGTCAATCAACTACCAGCCACCGCGTGCGATTCATGGCAATGCTACGTGGCAAATGACAACACGTAGATCAGACGAAGACTTGAACTTGCAACGGCTTCGCCGGATGCGGCGACAACCCGTTACATTGAGAGCACACGTCATCGGGGCATGCGCTGAGCGCACACAGAAGATCCATCTCGGCCCTGAATTCAATGTAGTCGCCTGCTTTGCTGACGGGCTCGCGGATGATGAACATTTTTTCGGCCATGTCGTATTGGACATTCATAAAAATATTGAAGTCATCCGGGACGTCACCAATTGAAAAACCATATGGCGCGAGCGCGCCAGCGAGAAGTTCCAGACAGCCGTCTTGCGGGCTACCCATACCGGCCTTGGCGGCTTCCTCATAAATCCAGCGGCTGCATGATCGCATCAGCAGATCGTGTGTCCCAGAAGGTTTGGGCGTATCCGCCGTGATAGTTGCCATGACCTGTCTAACCGTGGAAATTATCTCGTTGCCCACGGTAATCCCCTGAAACATGCTACGGACAAGCATGTTCTCCGGATCCCAGGTAGAGACCCATTGACGCGTATAAGAAGGGTTTATCTTCTCTGAGTGATCGTGCTCGTTAATCATCACGAGATCGCCAACCTGCTGGCCCTCAATGTCCGTGACACGAAACGACTGACCCTTTCCGACTGAAAAAGCCTGCGCCTGCTTGGGCGGAATGATAAATTCCTTGAGCAGTTTATTAGTCACGATGTTTCCCTCCTCTTGAGGTTTACTTATTCAAGATTCGCCGTGATTAGTCCAACTTTCCCTTCGAAAACGGGCACGAACATCCACGCTTAAAAATGGCGGAGATGGTAAGAACTCATTTTCTCAAATTGACCATGTTGGCGAGCACTGGAGTCTGCCGCCAACTCCCCCCATCATACGCGTAAGCCACAAGCAGCAATTTGTAGTTCGTGCTATTGGGCGACAAACTAGGCATCTATCAACGAATGCGATCGTCGTTCAACTTTCACCGACCGCTCGCCCTAAAAGTTCGAGCGCCGCATCGGCAAAAATATCCATATTACCCTCGCGATCAGTGCTGTCGTTCTCAATTTGATGGGTCGACGTAACCGGGCCGTCCACCGCCAGCACACATATCCCCGGCGAATGTCCGTACCGTGTTCCCGCTGGACCCGTGGCGCCTAATTCTGCAATACCCCAAGTCGCATTGAGTTTCTCACGGACCTGTCGCGCACATAAAGTAACGTAACCTTCGCTTAAGGGCGTTTGGCCTTTGAGTATTTCATCAGGAATGCCGAGCACGTCACGCCGCGCTTCGATGGTGTAGACCACCACGCCTCCAAGATAGAACGTAGATGCGCCCGGGATCGCGAGAAGCGACGCGGAAATCAAGCCCCCAGTCGAAGACTCGGCAACCGCAACAGTATGGCCTCGCGCCTTGAGTTTATCTGCAACCTGCAGAGAGCGATCGGATAATTTCTTCATATGCATCTTCCTCGTTTACCTTGTAATCATTTATATCATTGCACCATTGAAAACCACTTCATTGGTGCCTAAAGCGCATATCCCCCAGTGTATGCGTCGGTCGTAGATTCGATGACAGGCTGATGGCACCGCAGGCCGCAGCGCCGTCTGCAACGCAGCGCCGCAACACCACCGCTTACGCGCACAATGCTGCCCTGTTCGCCAAAGTCCGCCTTGCCTTGATATCCCAGATACACGCTCCGCTATTCTGACATTGAAGCGGTCATTTACTGTGCTTCTACCTTTTTCACTTAATCTTCGAACGAAAATCCGGTTCACGCTTCTCCAGAAACGCTTTAACCCCATCCTGTGATTCTTCCGTCTCATAGTAAAGACTGAGCGCTTGGAAGCCCATGCTGGCGTTACCACGGATATGTTCGCTGTCTGCGTTAAAGGAACGTTTAGCGATAGCGATCGCAGTAGGACTTTTCGCAAGTATTTCGAGGCACCACTGTTCAACTACCTCGTCTAGCTCCTGGATAGGAACCACAGTATTTACCAGGCCCATTGCCAGTGCTTCCTCTGCGCTGTACCGACGGCACAGATACCAGATTTCCCTCGCCTTCTTCTCGCCAACGACCCGTGCGAGATAAGCCGTGCCGTAACCAGGATCCACCGAACCCACCTTAGGTCCCACTTGGCCGAATACCGCGTTTTTCGAAGCTATAGTGAAATCACAAATTGTTGCAAGTACGTTACCGCCGCCAATGGCAAAACCCTGCACCCGAGCGATAACCGGCTTTGGCACATCGCGGATCACGGCATGCAAGTCCTCCACGGGGGCACCGATCGTCCCGCGCCCCGCGTACTGGCCATCGTGGCCGGTTTGATCTCCACCGGTACTAAACGCTTTGTCGCCACTACCCGCTAGTACGATCACCCCGATTTTCTTATTCCAACCGGCACAATTAAACGCGTGGATCATCTCCTCACAAGTCGAGGCGGTGAAGGCGTTATACACCTTCGGGCGATTAATGGTGATCCGGGCAATACCGTTCATTTCTTCGTAGAGTATGTCTTTATATTCCATTTTCACTTCCTTCATCGTGACAGCATCTCCTTATCTCTTGATTGTTGGTCTGTGCCCGTCCGGTTTCCTAACTCCCAACTTACGTAGTTTTGTCCCAAAGAGAGGAGTTAGTATCGAACCCCGGAGCGACACGAAAAAACTCCTGCCACGCTTATCCAATCCATTTACCAGTCACCTACCTCCAAACTTACAGGGTGCGGCTTTTCCAAGCAGGATAAAACCGGCCGCCACAAAACTGTACCCATAAAATTCAGAGCGCAATTTTCACTCCCCACCACCGAATCCAGTACAAGGGGTTTAGTTTAGTCTTCAGAATGCTCATTCCGGTATAGTAACGATTTGGATCGCTGGTGGCTGGAAATAAAATAGTTAGAGTAAAGGACAAAATGAGCACTACCCTTTCCGCGGCGCGCATCGAACAAGCGATAGACGGTTCCAGTATCCATCCGTTACAGCTCCGTGTGTTTTTTTTATGCGGATTGATTGCTCTGCTCGACGGCTACGACATTCAAACCATGGCCTTCGTGGTTCCCTCTCTGGCCGTTGAGTGGGGACTTGCTGCAACCGACTTCAAACTAGCCCTGGCCGGCTCATTGATCGGGATCGCCATTGGCGCACTAGCGGCCGGACCGATCAGTGATCGTTGGGGACGCAAACGGGTGTTGGTGGGCGCTATGCTGATACTTGGTTTGGCAACGCTCACCAACAGCTTGGCACAAAACCTCGATGAGTTACTGATATATCGATTCTTTACCGGCATCGGCCTCGGCGCGAGTATGCCTAATGTCATTGCCCTAACTGCCGAGTACGCTCCCGTCCGCTACCGCACACTAGCAGTGACATTGATGTTCTGCGGAGTGCCTCTGGGCAGTGCGATTGCCGGCTTCATGGCAGTAGACTTGATAGCGGACTTTGGTTGGCAATCAGTATTCGTGATAGGCGGTGCACTCCCGTTACTATTGGTACCGATCTGTGGGTTGTATTTAGCAGAATCAATAAAATACTTGGCCAACCGTCCGGAACGACACCAATATCTGCAGCGCTTGCTCGACAAAATGGCGATCGAAGTCTCTGCGACCTCGAGAGAGACCATCACTACGACATATTCGAATCCGGTGTCGGTTTTATTCCTCGACGGGCGAACACCTATCACCCTGATCCTCTGGGGGATATTTTGCTCCAACCTGTTCGCGATGTACTACATAGTCAGTTGGTTACCAACAGTGCTGCAGTCTGTGGGGTGGAGCCATGCCGACTCGCTCCGAGGCAGCGCCGTGTTTCAACTCGGTGGGGTGTTAAGCTCGGTTATTTTCAGTTTCTTGATTGACCGCAGTAGTCCGTTCCGCGTGCTTCCACCGATCTTCATCTGCACAGCACTTGCTTTTGTATGTATGAGTGTCGCCACCGCTAACCCCGCCGTAGGATTGAGTATATTGACCATCTGTGGAGCCGGTGTGGTCGGGGCACAGTTCTGTATAAACGCATTATCGGCTGCCCTCTATCCGACCAACGCACGCGCGACCGGGATCGGTTGGGCGCTCGCGATCGGTCGTTTCGGCGCGATCATCAGCCCGTTCGCAGCAGCTGGGATGCTTTCACCCAACTCGACCAGTTCGTACTTTCTAATCGGTGCCGTACCCGCGGTCTTGTGCGCGTGCGGCGTGTTTTGGCTCGGACAGGTGTATCGAGACAACATATAGTAGCAGCGACAATCGCGCTGGCCGAAACATGCTCATGGAGTTACTCTCCTACAACACTTTCAACCGGAGACCGACCGATGAGCGATGCTCGTCCCACGAGCCTTCACCATCATGCCTGTGTTGTGAAAGATCTGAACGCAACCTACGATTTTTACACCAACGTGGTCGGCTTACCTCTAGTCGCGACCTGGTGTGAACAGCTCGGTGGAGAGCCCTTTTGTCATGCGTTCTTCGAACTAGAAGACGGCGGGTGTCTCGCGTTTTTTCAATTTGCTAATGAAAAGCTTTACGAAGTGAACAGAAAACCACCGGAAACCTCACCTTTCCATCACATTGCCCTCAATGGCACCTACAAAATGCAGGATGACATCAAAGCACGTACCTGCGAACGCGGTTTCTCAGCGTCCATCATCGATCACGGTTATGTGCGCTCGCTTTACCTGAAGGATCCAGATGACCATATCATCGAGATCACCATAGACTCACATGACGCAGCCGAGATTAGAGAGCGCGCAAAGAGTGAGCTCGACCGATGGTTAGGCGGCGACCACAGTACAAACAACGGTGCTGGCGACGGAGAGGTGCGCATCCCGAAAGAAATAATCGCGGGAAGTTTGTATGAGAATTCGGCTTAGAGAGTAAAATTTCCCACTTGACTCTAATCCTGTTGGGAGAAGGTTAGCGTGGGGAGCAAATGGCACCGCTAGGCTCAACTATCGCCACTCATCAATGGACACACTCATCTCGGACCGGTAATCACCGGCCATGATCTTCCACGCCCCCTGGGTCTCACCGCCGGTCACAATGATATTGATATCTTCCGGTTCGTACATGCGCACAAGTTCATCAGGCGCTGCTTTGAGTCGGCTGGCATAGGGCTCTACGCCAGCAACCGCGAGTGGGTGCTTAAGTGTTTTTATCCATTGGTCATCCCAATATTCGCGCGCGGGCAGGCGAGCATTTTCAGAACACCACTCAATGAGCTTTTCCTTGCTGCCAAAACCGAGCTCCTCAAATCCTCGTGCCGCAATGGGATCTAGGATCATCACCGGTGCAATGAGCTGCTCGCAAGCCGTAAAAGCACGCCGCAGTTTTTCCTGCCAGGTATCGCGCGGCCCGTAGCCGGCCTGAGTGTACCAGCCACCAAAAAATGCACTCGCCACACTATCTGAGGCTTTGTAGCCGTGCCCAACATGGAACGGTGTCCACGGGCTACGTTCTTCGGCTTCTGCGAACGTCGCCGAAAAGTTATACCAGTTACCAAACGTACCGAGGTAAGTTTCGCCGGGGTCGCTACCGCCTTGAAGATTCTGCGACAAAAGATTATGAGCGCGGCCGATCGTAGCATTGGCATGATTAAAAGGTCCCATGGTGCCGATGCCGGAGGTCATGCCAATTTCCTCGCGGATCGGCCCGTTGATTACGGAGAAAACTGCGAACGAATTGGTACTACTCGAGCGTGCCGTCAAGCCACTCGCTGATAACGCAAGAATTACCGGGAAATATTCTGGGCGAGCGCCAGCCATCACTGCGTTCACGGCGACCTTTTCAACATTGAATTCCCAATATTCGCGGAAAAATGCCGGCCTCAGTCGTCCAACAATTTCGTCCGGCGCATGGCTGGTACTAGAGAGCATTTGCGCAACTCTTTCTTCGGTGGGCAGCACAATCGGAAAAAAATCAGTCCAGCGATTTTCACTGAAGATGCCGTGAAGATTCGCTTCAGTATCCGGCGAAAGCAGCCGTGGCGCCGTGCGATCATAAGATGTGTTCTTGAAGTCATCGTCGTTAAGCGGTTTCGACAAAGCTTCGATAACCTCCTGCATAAAAGGCCGCTTGGAAATAGGATCGTTCCCTTCCACATAGGCCCGAAGCTGCATCGGCGAGCGGTCGACGACCGGTTGTGGCACAAATGCCTGACGTTGAGACGGCATACCGTTAGCTAACACCGACGCCTTTGCGAGACGTGCAAATACATGCGTATGTATAGCAACGGTGGGGACACCGCTCTCTTCGAGTGAACTGGCAAGCCCGGCGACCGTCGGGCTACAGGTGCTTCATAATCCGACCCCGAGAATGGCGGCATCGCCGTCGGCCACAACTTTGGCGCGCATGTTGGGATCGTCAACCCAACTTTCCCGTGGTTTGATGGTTCGGATTTTTACCGCAGGAAGTTTCTCTGCGAACCACTCCTGCACCTGCTGCATGAATACATCTGAGTTATCGAACAGGCAATCGACCAGATAAACGACCTTGCCATCCAACACATCCAATCTCGGCGCTAGTTGTTTATTCGTGATTGTGGGCGGGAATCCCCGTGGATCATGCACCGTCAGCAGTTCAGCCATTTGGATCTCCTTATTCCTGCATTTTAGTCCAATCGCCGCAGGCAATATAACGGTCGGCAGAAAGTGCCGCTGCCATTCCTTCACCTGCGGCGGCCACAGCCTGGCCTATAGCCCCGGAACGCACGGTTCCGGCAGCCAACAACCCGGGAAACCGTGTACGCATCAACCCGTCTGTCAAAACGCCACCACGGGTGTCCAACGCAACCAAGCCGTTCAGGAGCTCTGTGTTTGGGGCGAGGCCTATATAAATGAACACACCGGCGGCCATATGATCAAACGTCTTTTCACCGTGACGGAACCGCACGCACTCCACCCCGCCCTCGCCGAGGACCTCTTGGGCCTGCACATTGAAACGGGTCGTGATTTTATCGTGCGAACTCACTCGTTTCTGAAAACAGGCCTGCGCCGAAAATTTTTCGCCGCAGTGAAATATCGAAACCTCAGACGCCACTTCCGCCAGGGTCAACGCTTCCTGCAAGGCCGAATCGCCACCGCCGATAACAACTACCGGACGCTCGCGCAGCAACGGTGCATCACAACT
>CAZBOQ010000047.1:0-9178 GCA_964493555.1 uncultured Gammaproteobacteria bacterium
TGAACTCCTAGTCGACAGTGCGGCAGCGTACTTGATGAAAGTACGTCGGATTGACTGGGTGATTGTCGGTGCAGATTGCATCGCTGGCAATGGTGATGTCGCCAACAAGATCGGCACGTACGCCCTAGCTAATGCCGCACGACGCCATAAGGTCGGCTTCATGGTGGTCGCGCCAGTATCGACTATAGACAGGGAGTCTTTAAGCGGCGAAGACATCGAGCTTGAAATGCGCGATAGCTCCGAAGTGGTTGGGCTCAACGGGACTGTGAGTGCGCCGCCTGGAAGTGCCGCCTGGAACCCGGTTTTTGACGTCACCGAAGCTGCCCTGATCGATCTAATCGTGACTGAAAAAGGTGTTGTTGAAGCGCCGGATCGAAAAAAGATAGCTGCACACCTTAGGCTGCCCAAGTAGTGTTTTATTTAGGCTGTTTGCGGGCGGTTTTGCGTTTAGGCGCGAGGTTCGGTGACTTGCTTTGTAGGAGAGCGGTCTGTGTTGCTCGAATGCGACTTCAAGTATTTGAAAATATGAATATAATTGTTTTATTTTAGTGTGTCAGATCAGACTCTCACGAAGGTGCAGTGAGGGTCTGAATCGTGTTAAAATCCCCCTGTTTTCGGAAGCGATTACGCTATCGAAAAATGCACAAAACATATCTCGATAAACGCGCTGAAAAACGATCTTTTTTTTGAATGTACCTAGTGTTGAATCACCTATTTTTTGCCCGATCCTGGCTTAGAACCTGGGCGCCGTCAGGCAAGCCCTCTGTGAGTATGTGACCCATGGCTGAACTGGCCAAAGAGCTTCTGCCGATCAATATCGAAGACGAGATGCGCCAGTCCTACATGGACTACGCTATGAGCGTAATCGTCGGGCGTGCTCTACCGGATGTGCGTGATGGTCTCAAACCCGTTCATCGGCGCGTTCTGTATTCCATGAACGAGCTTAACAATGACTGGAACAAACCGTATAAAAAATCGGCGCGCGTAGTTGGTGATGTGATCGGTAAGTATCATCCGCACGGTGACGCAGCCGTTTACGATACGATTGTGCGTATGGCGCAGCCGTTCTCGTTGCGTTATATGTTGGTCGACGGGCAGGGAAACTTCGGTTCGGTCGATGGTGATCCGCCCGCGGCAATGCGCTATACGGAAATTCGCATGGCGCGCATCGCCCATGAGTTGCTCGCCGATCTTGACAAGGAAACGGTCGATTTCGTCGCCAACTACGATGAGTCGGAATTCGAACCAGTGGTCTTCCCGACCCGACTACCCAATTTGTTGATTAATGGCTCGAGTGGCATCGCGGTTGGTATGGCCACCAATGTACCACCCCACAATCTGAGTGAAGTTATTAATGCCTGCATAGCGTTGGTTGGCGATCCTGGTATTTCGTTCGGACAACTCATGGAACATCTCCCTGGACCCGATTTTCCCACTGCCGGAATCATTAATGGCGCCCAGGGGATCGTTGACGCCTACCGCACGGGGCGCGGGCGCATTCACGTGCGGGGGCGCGCCGACATCGAAGAGCGTGGTGACGATCAATACAATATCGTGGTCACTGAGTTGCCCTACCAGGTCAATAAAGCACGCTTGCTGGAGAAGATCGCCGAACTCGTCAAGGACAAGAAGCTAGACGGAATACGTGAGCTGCGCGACGAGTCCGATAAAGATGGGATGCGCATGGTTGTGGAATTGCGGCGCGGCGAAGTTGCCGATGTCGTACTTAACAATCTTTATCAACAGACTCAGCTACAGACCGTGTTCGGTATCAACATTGTAGCCCTAGTTGACGGACAACCCGAGATTCTGAATCTAAAGCAGCTGCTCGAATGCTTTATCCGCCATCGCCGTGAAGTCGTTACGCGTCGTACGCTTTATGATCTGCGCAGGGCGCGTGAGCGCGCTCACCTGCTGGAAGGGCTAGCGGTCGCGCTCGCCAACATCGATCCAGTAATCGCTTTGATCAAGGCGTCGCCTAATCCCGCTGCGGCAAAGGAAGGTCTGATGGACGGCGTATGGTTGGCAGGCGCACTAAGCGATCTACTGGTGCGTAGCGATGCGGGTGCTGCACGACCCGATGGTCTCGACCCTGCGTTTGGTTTACTCAACGACCGTTATCACTTATCGGCTGCGCAGGCGCAGGCGATCCTTGATCTGCGTCTGCACCGCCTGACCGGCCTTGAGCAAGACAAGATCTTTGACGAGTACCGCCAGTTGCTGGAAGACATTGAAGCTTTGCTCGATATTCTGCGGCGTCCGGAGCGCTTGATGAATGTAATCTGTGAGGAGCTTCAAGAGATAAAAGATAAATATGACGACCCGCGGCGCACTGAGATCCGTGGAGATCATCAGGATCTGCGTACTGAGGATCTCATCCCCGAAGAGGACGTGGTTGTTACGCTGTCGAATGCCGGATACGCAAAATCACAACCCGTTGACGTCTATCGTTCACAACGTCGCGGTGGTCGTGGCAAAACCGCTACCGCGGTAAAGGATGAGGATTTCGTTCGCAATCTGTTCATCGCCAACACCCACGACACAATGTTGTGTTTTTCGACCCGCGGGAAATTATACTGGCTCAAAGTCTACGAACTGCCGCAGGCGAGCCGCACGTCGCGTGGAAAACCAATCGTTAATTTGCTGCCGCTGAATGAAGGCGAGACGATCAGCGCCGTTTTACCCATCAAGTCGTTCCAAGGGGACAACTACGTATTCATGGCGACCGCCCTTGGCACCGTCAAGAAGACGCCGATCGCGGATTTTTCCCGCCCTCGTGCAAACGGCATTATCGCCATTGATCTTAACGGGGATGACAATCTGGTCGGGGCGGCGCTCACTGATGGAGCACAAGACATCCTGATGTTCAGCTCGGCTGGCAAGGCGATTTGCTTTAAAGAAAGCACTGTTCGCGCGATGGGCCGGACCGCGCGCGGCGTGCGCGGCATCAAAATGTCCAGCGAGCAAACCGTGATCTCCCTGATAATCAAACAGCCGGGCGACACAATTTTGACCGGTACTGAGCACGGTTTTGGTAAACGTACCCGGATCGAAGATTTTCCGGCCCAGGGCCGCGGCGGCCAGGGCGTGATTGCCATCCAGACCAGTTCGCGAAATGGTGGAGTGGTCGGCGCGGTTGCGGTTACCAATGAAGATGAAATCATGTTGATCAGCGATAGAGGTACGTTGGTGCGCATCCCGGTCAGTGAGATATCGGTGATGGGCCGGAACACGCAAGGCGTGACCTTGATCCGGCTTGGTGAAAATGAGCGATTGGTTGGGTTAGGCAGTATTGTTGAGGAGGAGCAGGTTGACGCAACTGAAGCCAGCGAGGTTGGAGAGTCCTAGCGCTAGCTGCGACCGCTTACTGCGCTAGCCGGGACAAAACCCTACGGTCCACATGGACAGCCTGCAAAATTTGCGCGAACGCATCGATGCGCTTGACGAGCGGCTGTTGGCGCTGTTCACCGAACGCGCCGAAATCGCTCAGGTAGTAGCGTCGGTTAAGGCCGCCGAACAGAGTACTCCTGTCTATTATCGTCCCGAGCGCGAGGCCGAGATTCTCAGCCGGCTGAAGGCGCTGAACCCGGGACCATTATCCGATGACACCGTAGGGCGTCTGTTCCGGGAATTGATGTCTGCGTGTCTTGCGCTGCAGGTACCGACGAGTGTTGCCTATCTGGGGCCGGCTGGCACGTTCACCGAGGCTGCTGTCTTGCAGTATTTTGGAACTGCGATCGAGACTATACCGGTTACCACGATTGGTGAAGTGTTCCGCTCGACCGAAGCCGGGGCTACCGATTTCGGCGTCGTGCCGGTAGAAAACTCTACTGAGGGCGTAGTTGCCCATACGCTGGATTGCCTAGTCGAAACACGATTGACCATTTGCGGTGAAGTGGAACTGAGGATCCACCACCAACTATTGGGCAACGTGACCACGCTGCAAACGATAAACACTGTTTACGCGCATCAGCAAGCTCTCGCTCAGTGCCGTGGATGGCTGGACGCCAATGTGGGCAGGGCGGAACGGATTGCTGTGAGCAGCACCGCCGAGGCTGCACGGCTAGCCGGTGAGCAGCAGATTGCAAACGGTGGCGTTGCGGCGATTGCCAGTGCGGCGGCGGCTCGGATCTACGATTTGAAAATTCAGGCGCGCAATATAGAAGATGACTCGACCAACACGACGCGGTTCATGGTAATTGGTGAACGTGAACGTGAACCGACCGGTGCCGACAATACTTCGCTGTTGTTCTCCACACCCAATAAAGCTGGCGCTTTGCATCAAGCGCTTGAAGTGTTGGGAACTAACCGCGTTAACATCAGGCGCCTGGAATCCAGGCCATCAAAAACTACCGTCTGGGAATATTTGTTTTTCCTTGATATCGATGGACATATTCAGGATGACAAACTTAAAGCGGCGTTGCACGAGCTTCAACAACGCGTCGCGATGATGAAGTTGCTCGGGTCTTATCCTCGGGCATCCGTTTGAGATGTTCTCCAAGCTTTGCATCTTAGGGGTCGGTCTGATCGGCGGATCGTTGGCCCGCGCCATGCGCCGCAGTGGAGAATGCGAAATTATCGTGGGTAGCGACCGCACGGAGCACATTAGTCGTATCGAGGAACTACATATCGTCGATACCTGCTACGCTGATCCGGCGCTCGCAGTTGTCGACGCCGATATGATCGTGATCGCTACGCCATTGACAACAATGGGCGAGATCATGAGCCGGATCTCGGTACATCTGAAGACCGATGCGGTCGTTACCGACGTCGGCAGCACGAAAGTGAGCGTCATGGCCGAGGCCCGTGCCAGGTTTGCCGACCGAGTTCCCTGGTTTGTGCCCGCCCATCCGATTGCTGGTACTGAACAAGCGGGTGCAGACGCTTCGTTTGCGGAGCTGTTCGACGACCGCCGCGTGCTACTGACACCGAGCACAGAGACGCGTGCCGAGGCAATCAGTAAAGTTAAACAGATGTGGATGGCAGCGGGCGCAGCCAGCGTGGAGACCATAGCTATTGAGCACCACGATCAGCTGCTGGCAGCCAGTAGCCACCTGCCGCACATGCTCGCCTACGCTCTGGTCGATTGTCTCACGTCTAGAGACGGCGCCGAAGACGTTTTTCGTTTTGCCGGCGGCGGTTTTGCCGATTTTACCCGGATTGCCGCTAGTAACCCGCGGATGTGGCACGATATTGCAATGGCTAACCGGATAAATGTGATTGATCTGCTGCGAGCGTTCGAAGCCGAAGTAGCTAAGGTGCGCGACGCCTTGGAAGGCCAAGACAGCGAGAAATTGTTGGCAATGTTTGAGCGTGCCAAACGTTCACGTGATGCCTTTGGCAACACTTGGCCGGTGCAGCAACGGAAGACACCGCCCGGCTGATCTGCGCATGGCGCTCAGTTATAGGGTCTCGCACGGTGGTTGTTTGAATGGCAAGCTGCGGGTGCCTGGGGACAAATCAATCTCGCATCGCGCACTTTTATTTGGAGCCGTGGCTGAGGGTGAAACCCGGGTACGCGGATTGTTGCATAGCGGTGATACCCACGCGACCCGCGTGGCCCTCTCCAATATGGGCGTGATCGTCACAGGGAAGCAGGATACGTTACGCATTCAAGGAGTCGGTATTGATGGTTTGCAAGCTCCTGCTGGGCAGGTGTTGGATGTCGGTAATTCCGGCACCTCGATGCGCTTACTGACCGGTCTGCTTGCCGGGCAGAAATTCGCATCGACCCTGAGTGGGGACGACTCGCTATTGACACGCCCCATGGAACGTATCTCCGAACCGCTAAAGCGGATGGGTGCAGCGGTGTCGGTAAGTTCTTCCGGTACTGCGCCAATTTGCATCGAGCCTGTCGAAGGCTTATCTGCGATTCGCTACAAGTTGCCGGTTGCCAGCGCGCAGATCAAATCGTGTCTGCTGCTGGCGGGGTTGTATGCTAAGGGTGACACTTGTGTTATCGAGCCTCAACTAAGCCGCGATCACACCGAACGCCTGCTTGCAGTGTTTGGCTATCCGGTGCGTCGACACGACGATGCTATTTGCATTACCGGGGGTGGTAAGTTGATCGGCACTGAGGTCAGTGTGCCTGCGGATATTTCGTCGGCGGCGTTCTTCCTTGTTGGGGCGGCTATTAGCAAAGGCTCGGATCTGACTGCGGAGCAGGTAAGCGTCAACCCGACGCGGGCTGGCTGCGTAACAATCCTAGATAGGATGGGGGCGCGTATCGAGGTCTTTAATCATCGACTTTTGAGTGGCGAACCGGTGGCTGACATTCGCGTACGCGGCAGTGACCTTCACGGGGTTGACATAACTCCTGATCTGGTCGCATCTGCGATCGATGAATTTCCCGTATTGTTTGTCGCCGCAGCCTGTGCATCCGGAACGACCCGAGTCAGGGGTGTGGGTGAGCTCAAGCATAAGGAGAGTGACCGGATCGGCGCGATGGTCGAAGGTCTCACGCGTTTGGGCATTCATGCGGCGGCCAGCCGTGACGGAGTTACCATCGAAGGTGGCGCGTTTACCGGTGGTGTAGTAAACAGTTTTGGTGATCACCGTGTAGCGATGGCGTTTGCCATTGCGGCACTCGGAGCTTCGGCGCCGATTGAGGTGGTCGATTGCGCCAATGTGGCCACATCGTTCCCGAATTTCGTCAACTTGGCCGCGTCGGCGGGTTTGGTTATAGAACAAATATCCGCCGGTACCGGCAGATAGATCGACGCATGCGGCCGCCCGTGATTACCGTAGATGGGCCCGGCGGTACCGGAAAAGGGGTGCTGTGCGGACGATTGGCGCACTGGCTCGATTGGAATCTGCTCGACAGTGGCGCCCTCTACCGACTGCTTGCGGCAGTGTCGCTAGATCGGCGGATAGACCCCAAGGCTGACGGTGCTGAAGAGTCCTTAGCGCGCCTGGCGAACGAGCTAGACCCCGTGTTTCGTCTTGCTTCCAAGGGCGGTGAGCTCCAAGTCTGGCTGGCAGAGCAGGATTGGACCCCGGATGTTCGCACCGAAGCATGCGGCGCCGCCGCCTCTGAAATCGCGGCGTTTCCGAAGGTCAGGATGGCGCTTTTAGGTCGACAGCGTGCTTTTCTTACGGCACCTGGCTTGATCGCCGATGGCCGTGACATGGGGACGGTCGTCTTCCCTGCGGCGGACCTCAAAATTTATCTTACTGCGGACCCTGCCACTCGGGCGGTGAGGCGTCATAAGCAGTTGAAAGAAAAAGGAATCGATGTTAGTCTCGCGCAGCTTTCGAAGGACATTGCCGATCGTGATCGACGGGATAGCGAGCGCTCGGTTTCACCACTTAAGCCCGCAGATGATGCGGTAATTATCGATACGACGTCCTTAAGTATCGAAGGGGTTGGCCGTCGTACACAATCTTTGATCGAGGTAAGAGGATTAAAAACATAAGTAGTTGAAGTATAACAATTCCGGTCGCAGTGACGGCCGAATGCCCAAACGAGGTAAATGGAAGTTGTCCGAGAGTTTTGCTGAATTATTCGAACAAAGCCAGTTAGAGGCGCAAATGCGCCCGGGCAGTATTGTCAAGGGGGTTGTTGTAGAGATCCAACCTGATTCAGTCGTCGTGCACGCTGGCCTCAAATCCGAAGGGGTCATCCCATGCGACCAGTTCTTTAACGAAAATGGCGAGTTAGAAGTAACCGTCGGTGACGAAGTCGAGGTGGCACTAGATGCCGTCGAAGACGGCTTTGGCGCGACCCGCTTGTCCCGCGAGAAGGCTAAGCGAGCTAAGGCGTGGCAGCGCCTGGAAGAAGCTTCGGAAGCAGGCGAGAAGGTAACTGGCTTTATCAGCGATAAGGTAAAAGGCGGTTTTACCGTCGATATCGAATCCATACGTGCTTTTTTGCCGGGTTCGCTGGTCGATGTGCGTCCGGTACGTGATACCAGCTACCTAGAAGGAAAATCTCTGGAGTTTAAAGTAATCAAGGTCGATCGCCGTCGTAACAACGTGGTTGTATCGCGGCGCGCTGTGGTCGAGACTGAAAGCAGTACAGAGCGTGATGAACTGCTCGAGAGTTTGAAAGAAGGCGCAGTCCTCAAAGGCCTGGTCAAGAATCTCACCGATTATGGCGCGTTCATCGATCTCGGCGGCATTGACGGCTTACTACATATCACCGATATGGCATGGAGACGCGTCAAGCATCCTAGCGAGATCGTGAACATTGGCGATGAGATCGAAGTAAAGATCCTGAAATTCGACCGGGAACGAACACGCGTTTCATTGGGGTTGAAACAACTGGGTGATGACCCGTGGGTGGATTTGGCGCGCCGTTATCCGGAACGCACGCGACTGTTCGGTAAGGTCACGAACCTTGCCGATTACGGCTGCTTCGCGGAATTGGAAGAAGGTGTCGAGGGCCTAGTTCACGTTTCTGAGATGGATTGGACCAATAAGAATGTTCATCCGTCGAAGATGGTGCACCTCGGACAGGAAGTGGAGGTCATGGTCCTCGATATCGACGAGGAGCGGCGCCGGATTTCCCTGGGCATGAAGCAATGTACTCCCAACCCTTGGGACGAATTTGCTGCTAGCAACAACAAAAACGACCGTGTCACTGGGGGCATTTAATCGATTACCGATTTTGGAATTTTCATCGGCCTGGAAGGCGGCATCGATGGCCTCGTGCATTTGTCGGATTTGTCGTGGGATATGGTGGGCGAAGACGTGGTTCGCATTTTCACGAAAGGACAGGAACTGGAGACTGTGGTACTCGCCGTAGATGCGGAGCGCGAACGGATTTCACTGGGAGTCAAGCAACTCGATAGTGATCCTGTATCAGATTATATGGCTAAGCATCAAAAAGGTAGCATCGTAACGGGCACCGTCAGCCTGGTTGATGTCAAAAACGTGGTTGTCAGGTTGGAGGAAGGCGTGGAAGGTATGATCCGCGCGTCGGAAATTTCTCTGGAACATACTGACGACGCACGCACTGCCGTTAAGGAAGGCGATGAGATCGAAGCGATGTTTATGGGGCTCGATCGCAAGAAACGTAGTATCGCGCTGTCAATCAAGGCGAAAGAAACAAAAGAAGAAGCGACCGTACTGGAAAAATATGGCGGTGAGAGAGAGGTAGGAACCGCGAAGCTGGGTGACATACTTAAGAAGCAATTGGATGGGGAGGGTGAGTCTTAGTACCAGGCGACACCTTAAA
>CAZBOQ010000048.1:0-11720 GCA_964493555.1 uncultured Gammaproteobacteria bacterium
AGGGGGAGCCGGTGGTGGCGGTGGTCGCGGAAACGCGTGCAATCGCTGAAGACGCTGCCGAACTCATCGATATCGATTGGGAAGAGTTATCAGCGGTTGTCGATCTAGAGTCGGCCGGCAGCGATGATGCGACCGTCATTCACGCCGAACTCGGCACCAATGTTGCCTGGACGTTGAATATCGATGCCGGTGAGGTTGACAGCGCGTTGCAGAATTCAGATGTAGTCGTCGAGCGCGTCTTCGAGGTTGGTCGTCAGACCGGTGTCACGTTGGAGCCGCGAGGCATTATTGCAAGCTTCGATCCAGGCGGCAGTGCAATGACCGTCTATCAGTCGACCCAAGTGCCGCACGTCCATCGCAACGTGTTTGCCAAGCAGCTAGGGCTTGCCGAAGCGGACGTACGAATTATTTGTCCGGATTTGGGAGGCGGTTTCGGCCTCAAGCTGCATCTCTATGCAGACGAGTTGGCGACTGCCGCGATCAGCAAAATAATCCACCGGCCAGTCAAGTTCTGTGCAGACCGTTTGGAAGCTTTTGTTTCCGATATCCATGCGCGCGGACATCGCGTCAAGGCGCAGCTCGGATTGAGCAAAGCGGGTGATATCCAGGTGATGACCGTTGATGATCTGGCGGGTTGCGGTCCATACCTTATTCATCCACGTACCAGTGTAATCGAACCGCTGTTGGTCGCGATTTGCGCGCCGCTAGCCTATGAGATGGCCAACTACCGGGCAACGACGACGCTGGTGTACCAGAATAAAGTACCCACCGGGCAGTATCGCGGTGTCGGCATGCCGATCGCCACGCTGGTGGCCGAAGGGATGATCGATGCGGCGGCAGATGCGCTGGGGATGGATAAAGCAGAGATCCGGCAACGCAATCTCATTAAGGATGATGCTTATCCTTGCAAGGCAGTTTCCGGTGAGTTCCTGGAGTGTCTTTCGCAACAGGCGGCACTCGAGAAATTACTGCAAATGATGGATTACCCGAAGCTAGTCGCCGAGGCGAAAGCGCTTCGTGCCAAGCGGATATATCGCGGCATAGGTCTGAGCTGCGGTGTTGAGGGTACCGCTCCTAGTCCCGCTCTTTACGCCGAAGGAGGTGCGCCCATTAGCTCCCGTGATGCGTGCACGGTTCGGCTTGAGGCCGATGGTGGGATCTCTTGCGCGACCGGGCTAACCGATCAGGGCCAGGGCGGCTTAGCCGTTGTTACTCAGATTCTTGCTGAGACTATCGGCGCTGATATAAACGCCATACAAGTGTTTATGGGCGACACGGCGACAACGCCGTTTGGCGGCGGCACTTGGGCCTCGCGTGGCAAGGCCATTGCCGGGGAGGCGGCTTTTCAGGCGGGCAAGGCGATGCGCGACATGATCCTCGAGACAGCCGCGGCCATGACCGACCGTGCGCCCGAAAACCTCTATATCGTCAACAGCGTGGTGATGGATGCCGAAACCAAGGAACGGGTGTTTGGACTTGACGAGATCGGTGAAACCGTACACTTCAAAACGCACCGCTTACCGGCGGATTTCGAACCTGAACTCATCGTTACCCGCCACTATAGTCAACGCAACCAGCTACTAGTTTATGCTAACTGCTCGTTGGGCGTGTCACTGGATGTCGATGTCGACACGGGCCTGGTTAAAATCAACAAGGTTTGGGCGGTAGACGATTGCGGGCGCGTGGTCAATGAAAAACTGGTAGCGGAACAAGTGCGGGGTGGCGTAGTGCAAGGTATCGGTTCTTCTCTATATGAAGAGTGTATTTACGATGAGGCTGGACAGTTGCTGAACGGCAATCTGATCGAATATTTGGTACCCATGGCCGGGGAGATGCCGGACATCGAGTGCGCCCACATCGAAACCCCCACCAAGGAAACTGAGCTCGGCGCTAAAGGCTGTGGTGAGGCTGGTGTCGTCGGAATATCCGCTGCAGTGATGCACGCGATTAACGATGCGTTGAAGCCGTTCGATGCGTTTGTGACATCGCAGCCGTTTACGCCCGTAAAGATTTTGAAAGCATTGGGGAAGATTTAGTTAGCTACGCCGTATATACCTAGAAATGCTTAATCAGAATCGTGGTCCTGGCCTCCGTAGGGGGTAGATGAATTAAAAGCGGATGGTATGCACAAGAACGCCAGAAATCTAAACCATCTGCGTAGAAAGCGGCTGGCCCAAGGTGTCGGCGCCAAGCAATTCTAGGTTGGTGTCATGGTTAAGCGCCGCGTGCAGGCTCATCGCCTGGACATCACGCTGTAGTCGTTGCAGGGGATGAGTTTCTTGTAGCATCTGCCCGCCACTGACCTCGCATAATTCGTTAACGGCTTGCAGGCAAAGCTTTACTGCATAGGAACTTTCGACGCGGGTTCGTAGGCGTTTGTCAACTGCCATGATTGCACCACGTTCAGCGAAATCTCTGACGCTCGCTGCGCTATTCGCTAACAATAACTCCGCTGTGTTGGTTTTGGTTATGGCTTGTGCGAGTTGTCGATGGGTTTGCGGTGCCGCGACCTGTTTGGCGGGCGAGAAAGGCATATTACGTTCGGCGATGTGCGCTTTGAACACCTCAATCGCTCTGCGTGTTGCTCCAAGCGCCGGTGCGGTGATGTTCAAAGACAGCATGGGTAGAAAGGCCGAGCGATGTACCGCGGACTCACCGAGTCCTGCCTTTCCGGAAACAGCATCCGCTAGGGGGATACTGTGGTGCGCCGGAACGAAAATGTTCTCTACCGTGATGCTCTTACTTCCTGTCCCCCGTAATCCTGTAACTTCCCAGTCATCGAAGATTTCGAAATCCTGCCTCGGCACCACAAAAAAACGAGGTTCTGGCGGACCATTTTCGTTCGTAACTAGGCCGCCCAAATGCACCCAATCGGCATAGTCGCATCCTGAGGCGTATGGCCATCGACCCCCGGGGATCCGATAACCGTCACCTTCGCGTGTTACGCCCCCGACGGGCTGTAAAACCCCAACTAGACGAGTATCGGGGTTGTCTGCGAACACCTCGTCTTGGGCTTCTACAGGAAATAAACCAATTATCCACTGGTGGATCTGGAGAACGGCCAATGCCCAGGCCGTCGATGGACACCCCACGGCGAGCACTGCGATGATTGGCAGTACTTCGGCCATAGAGATCTCAGCACCGCCGTAGCGTTTTGGTTGAAAAACCCGGAAGAGTCCAGCGCGCCGCAATTCCTCGATGTTTTCTGCGGGAACCTGGCGATTGCGTTCGGCGATGTCTAGGCGAGAAGCAAATGCGGGTTTGAGCTTCTGTGCCGAGGCAAGAAGTTCTTCAGCTTTTGAACTCAGGGTTACCATGTTCATAGGTTAGTTCCGATTTCCTCGATAGCGCCTGAATATTATCCCAACTGGGCGAGAAATGATCTCATTGGTTAAGCTTCTGCCCCTGTTGGCGGTGATATGATACGACGCTATTACAAGGTTTTTATCTAGGAACCCCCTGCCGAATGAAACGGGCGCAGATTTTGCTCAATGGTGAACCGGTACCCGTCTCCATGGAGGAGGCTGGAATCTTGACTACCGCAACTGGCCTGACCGTGCCGGCCGATGACGCAGTGTGGCTTGCACCTCCACATGAAGCCGTGCTCGGTGTGGCTCTCAATTACCGGAAACACGTCGCCGAATTGACGAGTTCGTTCCATCAACCTCCTCACAACAAACCGCCGAGGCACCCGGTGCTGATCGTAAAGCCGAAGAACACTATTACCGGTCATAGGCGCAAGGTGCAGTTACCCGACGGGGTACAAGCAATTCAACCGGGTCCTGCGCTTGCAATTGTCGTCAGTAAACTGGCGCGGCGGGTTAAGGCTGAGGATGCGTTCGAGCACGTAGGCGGCTACACGGTGTTTAACGATTTCAGTTTGCCTGAAACGAGTTATTTCCGCCCCCCGGTTATTGCCAAGTGCTACGATTCATTCGGTCCCCTTGGACCGTACATTGTCGATGCTGCGGATGTGCCTGAACCGGGAAATCTAGCGGTGCGCACGTTCGTCAACGGCGATCTGAAACAGGAAGCTAACACCTGTGAGTTGGTCCGTGCGATCCCAGAATTCATTGAATCGCTAACCCAGTACATGACCTTCACGCCTGGCTACGTGATTGCTACGGGATTTCCTGAGGGCAGGGTTTCGGTAGAGGCTGGTGATCTCGTTGCGGTCGAAGTCGAAGGGGTGGGACGTCTTGAAAATTATGTCGTTACCGAAGCAGAGTATTACGAGAAACCCGAGTGATGAAAAGAGCACGCGTTCAATATAACGATGAGAGGCTGGATGTAATTGTGCGAAGTGATGGCAGTCTTGAAACTGATGACGGACGGGTTTTGAGGGAGGATCAGATAACCTGGTTGCCACCGATCCACGGCACCATCATCTGTCTCGGCCTCAACTATGCCGATCACATCAAAGAATTGAAACTCAAGACGCCATCCGAGCCGTTGATGTTTATCAAGTCGCCCTCCAGTGTTAACGCTCATAAAAAAGTTTGCTGCCGCCCGGATGACGTTGATTACATGCACTATGAGAATGAATTGGTGGTGGTCATTGGGAAAACCGCGCATAAGGTAAAACGCGACGATGCGATGGCTCATGTACGCGGTTATACAATTTGTAATGAAATCGCGATCCGCGATTACTTGGAAAACTATTACCGGCCAAATCTCCGGGTAAAAAGCCGTGATTCGCTGACTCCGCTCGGGCCGTACGTAATCGATCGAGAGGAGGTGGGGGATCCGTCGGAGCTGGCAATACGGACTTATGTCAACGACGAGTTACGTCAGGATGGGAGCACGCGTGACATGATTTTCGACGTTCCCTACCTTATCGAGTACATAAGTCACTTCATGACACTGCAACCGAACGATATGATCTCCACTGGAACCCCCTACGGTGTTTCTGATGTAGCGCCGGGCGATGCCGTGATCTGTGAAATTGAAAAAGTTGGGCGACTGGAAAATACCATAGTGAGCGAAGCTGAATATTACGGCTCGTAATGTCCACGCAATCGAGGAACTGTAAATGCCACATTTTGTCGTGGAATATTCATCCAATCTCGAGGATGAAATCGATACTGCGGAACTATTCAGGAAACTGCATGATACCGCGATAGAAACCGGTGTGTTCCCGATTGGGGGTATTCGTAGTCGCGCCGTGCGCTGCGACCAGTTTCGTGTTGCGGATGGGGACCCGGAGCTTGGTTTCGTGCATCTGACGATCAAGTTAGGCGCGGGCCGCGAGATAGCAGTACGGCGGGCCGCTGGTGAGAGGTTGTTTGAGACATTGAAGGCGCACTTAAAACCGATCTTCGATAGCCGCTACATGGGAATATCGTTCGAACTAGTGGAGTTACATCCGGAGCTTAATTTTAAAATCAACAATATTCACGAGAAGTTTAAGAATCATAATTAGGCGTCGCTAATGCGATATTTGCTAACTAGATTCCCGTATGGGCGGGGATGACAGATTCAGAGGTGAGATAGGGTGGGTGACGCAGTCGTCTTTAAAATCGATAAGGCTGTCGCGACGATTACGCTAAATCGTCCGGATGCGGTGAATTCGTTCAACGAGCCGCTACGGCAAGGACTCTATCACGCGTTAACTAAAGTAGCAGCTGATCATTCTGTGAGGGTGGTGGTCTTGACCGGTGCTGGCCGCTGTTTCAGCGCGGGTGCTGATCTTAAGGCAGGTTTCTCGACCGGCGCAGAAGCTGAAACGGCGTTGAAGGAGCGATACAAACCTTCCCTCGTATTGATTGGCGAAATGGATAAGCCAGTAATCTGTGCAGTACATGGATTCGCTGCTGGTATTGGGTTGTCGTTTGCGTTGTCGGCGGATCTATTGGTGATGGGACAGAGCGCTTATCTACTTTCTCCGTTCAGTAACATCGGATTGATCCCAGATGGTGGCCAGACTTGGATACTACCGCGCGAACTGGGTTATCGGCGTGCCTATCAGATGGCCATCGAGAACGAACGGATGGCCGCGGAGAAATGTCTTGCATTGGGCCTTGCTAACAAAGTTGTGGCTGACGATCAGGTGTTGCTCGAGACGAAGCGTTGGGCCGAGGAGTTGGCGGTCCGTGCGCCGTTGGCATTGGCACGAACCAAACGTGCGATGCGTGCGGCGAGTGTGATGAGCTACTCAGACACCATAGACGCGGAAGCAGAGTTGCAACACAGTTGTATAGACAGCGAGGACTCCAGTGAGGGCGTTGCGGCTTTTCTGGAAAAACGGCCACCGGTTTTTCAAGGGAAATAGGCTTTGAAAGTCGTCGAGGCGCTAGCGCACATACTCAAGCGCGAGGGCGTCGAGTATCTTTTTGCCTACCCGCTAAATCCCCTGATAGAGGCGGCCGCAGCGCTGGACATCCGCCCAATTATTGTTCGCCAGGAACGCACCGGACTGCATATGGCAGACGCGTTCAGCCGACTTGGCGGTGGTAAAAAAATCGGCGTGTTTGTAATGCAACAGGGTCCGGGTTCTGAGAATTCATTCGGTGGTGTTGCGCAAGCTTACAGCGAGTCGGTCCCCATTTTGATCATTCCTGCCGGGCACGAACAAAGGATGATGCACCGGTTTCCGAATTTCAATTCGTCGCGAAGCTACCGCGATATCACTAAGCACTGTGAGCCGTTGACAAGCGCCGATGCGGTTTTTGATGTCATGCGCCGAGCATTTTCCGAATTACGCAACGGGCGTCCCGGCCCGGTGTTGGTAGAAATTCCTGTTGATGTCTATGGCCAGGAAGTGAATGCTAAGGGCAAATACGCGTCGCCGCAGGCGGTACGCACTGCCCCGGATCCAGCCGCCGTGTCGAAAGTCGCTGAGGTGCTGGCGGCTGCTGAACGGCCGGTCATCTATGCGGGCCAGGGTGTTCATTACGCTAAAGCCTGGACGGAACTGAAGGATCTCGCTGAGACTTGGTCGATACCAGTCTGTACAAGTCTGGAAGGAAAAAGTGCTTTCCCGGAAGATCATCCGTTGGCGCTAGGGGCCGGTGGACGGGCAGTGCCGAAACCGGTCCGACATTTCCTCAAGGAAGCCGATGTTATCCTTGGGATCGGTTGTAGTTTTGCGTCGACGCCGTTCGGTGTGGCGATGCCGGCAGGCAAGACATTCATACACGCGACGCTGGATCCACTGGATCTCTATAAGGACCTGTCGGTCCAACACGCCTTGTTGGGTGATGCGAGGCTTTGCTTGATAGCGCTCTCTGAAGCACTGCACGAGAAGGATGTTTCTAAGGCGACGAGTCGATCGACACACGTCGCTGACGAGATCGCAAGCATTAGAAAATCCTGGTTAGCCGAATGGTCACTGAAGCGTGACAGCAACGCAATACCGCTCAATCCATATCGGGTGTTGCGCGATTTGGAGGAAACGGTGAATGTCGCTAACACCATTATTACCCACGACTCCGGCAGTCCACGCGATCAGCTTTCACCGTTCTGGAAGAGTCTGTCACCGCTCGGTTATCTTGGGTGGGGTAAATCGACGCAGCTAGGATACGGGTTGGGCCTCGCGATGGGTGCAAAACTTGCTTGCCCGGAGAAACTTTGCATCAATGTTTGGGGTGATGCTGCAATTGGTTTCACCGGGATGGACTTTGAAACTGCGGTCCGAGAACAGATCCCGATATTGTCGATCTTGCTGAACAATTTCTCGATGGCCATCGAGCTTCCGATTATGCCGGTGTCGACAGAAAAATTTCGTAGTACCGATATCTCCGGTAAATATGCAGATTTTGCAAAAGCGTTAGGTGGTTACGGCGAGCGGGTGACCAAGCCAACGGAAATCGTGCCGGCCATTAAACGCGGGATCACCCAAATAGAAGCGGGTCACGCGGTATTGTTGGAATTCATTACCTCGAAAGAGTTAGAAATTTCGATTTAACTAACTTCGCATACGATGCTGCTACATATAACTTATCGCCGATAATAAAAACTCGAACGAGCAGCCTAGACAATTACTGAGAACCATATGTAAGCAATCGCGAACATCGCTAGGCTCACGATACCGAAGACGCTCCACATTCGTAACAGACCGGTCGGTCGCTGTTCTACTGGCACCTCCTTGGCCGCCATTGCGCGATGGTTCAGATAGGCAATCAACGGCGCGGCGATGAAGGCGATACTGGTTGCGAAATCGATGAAGGCCTTAAACGATTTCAAAAACAGCAGGATCATCGCGAAACTGCCGATTACCTGAATAACCACTAGCAATATGTAAAGTCGGTTAAGTTCAGTTGGTGTTGCGGCTGCAGTGCGGTTGCGTAATGTCGTGACAATGCGAGCACCGGTGCGCGGGCAGCCATCGAGCAAGGTCAACATAGAGGAGGAGATGACGGCGATTGCCGAAATCGAAATAATGATATGAGCCCAATTGCCAAAGACCTGCGTAAACATAGCGACTAACTGTGCGGCGAATCCTGTGGCGCCGCTCGCCACCTCTATCCCCTGGTTGAACATCAATATAGTACCCATCCCCAGAAAACACATGGCGAGAAAGATCGTTACGATATAAGCGAAATTGATATCGAAGGCAGCATCTCGCGGGGTGACCGGCCGTCCCAGTGCCTCTGATTTTGCGCTCATCCAAACGGATTGGAAAACAGACGCCGTGACTGAACTTGGCATTACACCCGCGACAGCGATAATAAAAAGAAGTCCCGCACGATCGTAGGTAATTGGGGCGCTCAGGGTCGCAGCGCCGAAATCGAGCCGGGATAACGCGATTGATGCTGCAATTACCGTGAAAATTGAAAATGCCACCACCAGCACCTTTGCGACGCTCTCAAACAGACGGTATTGACCTGAGATCAATAGTAGTGCTCCGCCGCACAATAGGAGAGCGACCATGCCTTGGTCGCCGAGAGCGATTGAGAATACGAATTTGCATAGGCCGGCGGTCACCAATGCCATCGCTGGGACGCCAACGAAAGCGTCTACACTCAGCGCTAGTGCATACGCCATTACCGCGTAGCGGCCCTGGCGTTCATAGCTGTCGATCAGTGTTTGCCCCGTCGCCGCCGCGTACATAGAACCATAACGGAAGGCAGGGTATTTGATGATGGAGACGAACAAGACGAGCCACCACAGCGTCATACCGTAGTTAGCGCCAGCGCGCGTGGATTGCACGAGATGCGAAAGGCCGACGGCCATGGCGGCGAACAGCAAACCCGGGCCGAGTCTCTCTCTAAACGCTTGAAACATCGCCCAACCCTAACACACAAATCTTTTCGGAGTTGACTGGCAATGGCTCCCCAAAACAAGACCGATACGCTAGGATAAACACCTCGCAGAGCCGAGATTGAGCGTCGGAATATGGATCGAGTATTGCCTCCCGATATAGACGAGCAAACCCTTGATGCCGCACTGGACATATTTAGCGGGGTTGTCGGTAAGGATTGGGTATACAGCGGCCGGGCAATGCGAGGTTATCGTGACGCGTACGCGGTCGTAGATGACGATCATTTTAAACCTTCTGCAGCGGTCGCTCCGAGTAATGTCGAAGAAGTGCAGATGTGCCTCCGGATAGCGAACGAATACAAAATCCCGCTCTGGCCGATATCTACAGGGAAGAATCTTGCCTATGGTGGTGCAGCCCCGCGGTTGCCTGGGGCGGTAACGCTCGATCTAAAACGGATGAACAAGATCCTTGAGGTCAATGAGGAGTTTGGCTACGCGCTGGTGGAGCCCGGTGTGAGTTATTTCGATCTCTATGAATACTTGCAGAAAAACGACATCAAACTGTGGCTCGATCCGCCAAGTCCCGGCTGGGGTAGTGTGCTGGGTAACACGGTCGAACGTGGCGTTGGCTATACCCCTTATGGGGATCATTTGACGATGCAGTGTGGCATGGAGGTGGTGTTGCCAAACGGCGAAGTAGTACGCACCGGCATGGGTGCCTTGCCCAATAATAATACCTGGCAGCTCTTCAAGTACGGGTTCGGCCCTTATCTCGATGGCATTTTTACTCAGTCCAGTCTGGGGGTGGTCACTAAGCTTGGCATCTGGCTTATGCCGGAACCGCCCGGATTTCTTCCGTTCATGATCGCCTTCCCGCGTGAGGAGGATCTCGAGAAGGTTGTCGAGATCCTGCGCCCGCTTAAGATCAGTATGGTTATTCCGAACGCAGCTGTGGTGTCACACGTTCTGCTCGAGGCAGCTAACCAGACTACCCGAGCGCAGTATTACACCGGTAAGGGTCCGCTCCCGGCTAGCGCTATCAAGAAGATTATGGTGGATCAAGATCTCGGCTACTGGAATTTCTATGCTGGACTTTATGGCCCGGAACCAATCAATAATGCGACATGGGAGATGATCCAAGATGCATTTTCCGCGGTGCCAGGAGCGCGTTTTTATCTTGCTGAGGATCGGCCGAGTGACCAGACGATGGACTACCGCATAAAAGGTATGAACGGCACGCCTAATCTACAAGAGTTTGCGTTCGTCAACTGGATCGGTGGTGGAGGCCATGTGGACTTTGCGCCGATTTCGGCGACTACCGGAGCGGAGGCGATGAAACAATACGCGATGGTGCGTGATCGCTCGTTTGAATATGGCTTCGACTACGTCGGTGAGTTCATCGTTGGTTGGCGAGAAATGCATCATGTCTATACACTGATTTTCGATCGCACCAGATCCGCTACCAAGAAGCAAGCCTATGATCTTTTCGAGACTTTGGTTGCCGATGCCGCTGCGAATGGTTACGGCGAGTATCGTACCCATCTCGCCTTCATGGATCAGATCGCCGCAACTTACGATTGGAACGATAATGCCTTGATGCGTTTGCATGAGCGCATGAAGGATGCACTCGACCCCAACGGCATTCTTTCACCCGGCAAGCAGGGCGTCTGGCCGGAACGTTTTCGCGGCAAAGGATACTAGCTGCGAATGGGCAACGTCGAACGTGTGGACAAGACCCTTCCGCTCAACGAGTTAATTTTCTACGTGAGGAAAGACCCCGTGTTGCGTGGCCGTTGGCTAAACGATCTCGATGCGCTGGCCGCCGAATACGGACTTGGCGACGCTGAATTGAAGGCTTTGAAGGAAGTGGATGTGCGCGCCATGATGGATATGGGCGTGCACCAATACCTCATTCCACATATTCTACGCTTATTTTACGGCGTCACTCAGATGACCAACGACCATCCAGCGCTTACCGCTTACCAGAGCGCATATCCACAGGAATCGACGGTCGCTTTGAAAGACACCGACTGGGATATGCACAAAGACGATGGCTGAAATCGTCGCGGCACTGGCTACTTCGCACACACCTGGGCTTACAGGTTGGTTCGATAGTGCATCGGAAGATTTTCAGCGACGTTCCCTTAGCGCATTCGAGAAAATGCGGGCGCATTTGGATGCGGCGCAACCGGATGTGCTCTTAATCTTCGGCAACGACCACCTGATCAACTGGCCCATCAGCAACACACCAGAATATACCGTTGGAGTCGCCGCAGAGTTTAGCGGTCCACATGAATGGTACAAGTCCTGGTTGCAGCTCGACGAGTACAAGATCGCGGGCAACCCGGGCCTTGCGCGACATATTGTCAACGGTGCCGCCCAGCACGAGATCGCGATGTCGTATCTGCGGGAGGACATGCAGTTTGATGACGCTTTTTCCGTCCCATTGGCCAATCTGAAAGCTGATATGAAAATCCCGATGATCCCTATATCGATAAACTGCACCGTACCGCCCATTC
>CAZBOQ010000049.1:0-19859 GCA_964493555.1 uncultured Gammaproteobacteria bacterium
TCATCTCTTATCATCAGCCTGATTCTAGTACAGTCTTGCGCCTCATGAAATTTGCTTTAATGTAGCAGGGGTGAAAGGGTTCACCCGCCGAGATTTCGTTAACGGCGCACTGGTCGGATCAGGTGCGGCGTTGCTGCCGACTGGAAATGCTCTCGCGCAGGTCTTGGAAGGTTTTCGGGGGCCGTCCATGCGACCGGACTGGTATGGTTATGGTGGGATCGGAGATTACCAATCCTCCCACGGCAACACGCCTGAAATGGTCGCCACCGCGCATCAAATTCGCGATGGAACCTTCGATAGCCTTAGGACCACGGGCTCGTCGGAACATTACGATCTCGTGATCGTCGGCGCCGGAATGTCAGGCCTCGGTGCCGCATTAGAATTCTCCAAAATCGCAAAATCCGGTCAACAATGCCTAATGTTAGACAACCATCCCGTGTTCGGCGGTGAGTCTAAGGAAAACGAGTTCAACGTCAACGGGACGACCCTGATAGCGCCACAGGGCGCCAACGGCTTTTTTGTACCCCCGGTCGTGGAAGATCCAGCTACCGCAAGAGGCGACCCACGTTACTACGCCGAATTGAACATCCCACGCGATCTCCCCTACCGCGAATGGTTGCCTACCTTCAAACCGCTCAACTTTTGTAAAGACAACTATGGTTATCTGGTCCCAGGGCTGGAAGAAACTAGCATTGGCCATTTTTTCGAAGACGGCGGCAGCGGGCGATGGGCAGTCGACATGTGGAAGAACGAACTGCGCGACACGCCCCTGTCCGAGTCACAACGCCGTTCATTGATGAGTTGGTACAACGCCGGCACCAGACGGAAGTTCACCGATCAAGACACAGCTCGCCGAGCCTTGGATGGCATGTCTTACAAGGATTTCCTCGAGCGCGAGCTCGGTCTCGATACCGCGGGCGCAAAATACGCGGATCTCTTTCTCGCCTCTGGAGCTGGTCTTGGCAGTGATTCGACTTCTGCCTACGCGGCATACAACCTCCCAATGCCAGGGTTTTACGACCATCGCGAAAAGAATGGTGAACGCAATTCCTTTCCTGGTGGGAATTCCGGCTATGCACGGTATTTCCTGAAACGTCTCATCCCGAAAGCGATCGCAGGGGACGACAAGTTCGCGGACATTATCACCGGCAGGCTCAACCCCACCGCCATGGACGACCACGCACAGCCGCTCAGAATCCGGACCAACGCAACAGCCGTCAGCGTCAAACACATTGACAAATCCGGCGTCGCCGTAGTCTACCACCGAGACGGTGAACTACATTCGATAAATGCAAAAGCTGTAGTGATGGCGACAGGCGGTTGGATTAATCAGCACATCGTCAAAGATTTACCAGCGGAGCTCGGTTCGGCTTACAGCAAGTTTCATCATGCTCCATTTTTGGTCGCCAACGTCGCGTTGACCAACTGGCGTTTTATGTACGAGCTTGGCATCACAGGCGCGATTTGGGAAAAGACTGAAGATAATTTCGGCTATACCTGCAACATAAGAATGCCCATGCTCGTTGGCCGACACCAACCACCACTTCATCCGGACAAACCGGCCGTATTGGCTTTTTACACTCCGTTCTATTATCCAGGACTCAGTATCGAAGCGCAGATCTCAAAAGGCCGTGCAGAATTGCTATACGCGTCCTACCCAGCCTACGAGGCTAGGATCCTGCGCCAGATGCGGAAGCTATTCTCGGCTTCCGGATTCGATGCCGAACGCGATGTGGCTGGGCTTATCCTTAACCGCTGGGGCCACGCCTACTCGGTTCCCTACCCAGGGTTCTACGGCGGCACGAACGGGGTTGCCCCACGAGACATCATTCGGTGCGGTTACGGCCGAATCGCGTTCGCCCATTCAGAACTCGACGGCCTACAACACTGGGGCCCAGCTGCCGATGAAGGTCGGCGGGCCGTGAACCAGTTACAAGACAGGATCTAATGCATAAATACATACTGACATTTGCAATGGCCAGTCTGACCGCCTGCACACCTTCCCCACCTCCAGATCCGTCCGCTGGAAGCCTATTTCCGCAACCCGAAACAGCGCGCGGCCCCGTCCTGCCCCAGGACAAGGGATACTTGGTCGAAGAGATCCGCGATGGCGTTTATTGGCTAACCAACGGTCATTATCACGTGATGTTCGTAACGACCGGTGAAGGCGTGATCGTCGTCGATGCCCCCCGCAATCTCGTTAATCTAATCCGCCCAGCCATTGCGGAGATCACCGACGAACCAATCACCCATTTGATATAAAGCCACATTCACAGCGACCTCATCGGGGCCGCCTATGTGCTCTACGACAACGCAGTCATCATTGCACAGCACGAAACGCTTCGATTGCTCGCAGAAGCTGCGGACTCGAAACGACCACTACCCACCGTTACCTTCGATGAAACATATACGCTGCGAGTCGGCAACCAGACGCTGGAACTTCGCTACCCCGGACCCAACCATGACACCGGCAACATCATCATCTATGCAAAGAAACAAAGAGTATTGATGATGGTTGACGTTGTATGGGCCGGCTGGGTACCGTTCGGTTACGTCGGTTTAGCGGATCATGTTCCAGGCATCATGCGCTCCATGGATGTCCTCCTCGAGTACGACTTCGACACCTTCATCGGCGGTCACGCAAACCGCCTCGGCAACCGCGCCGATATAGAAACGCAAAAAGAATACCTGTTCGACGTCCAGCGCGCTGCCAAGGAAGCCGTTAATGAAATGGACTTTGGCAAATACATAACCGAGATCGGTTGGGATCGACGCTGGGAGATGTTCGACAGCTACTACAAGACGCTCGCCAAGGTCTGTAGCAAGAAAGTCGTGCCAAAATGGAAAAGTCGTCTGGGCGGTGCTGTGCACTTTACGCCAGCTAATTGTACGGCCATTGCTTTCAGTCAATACGTAGACTGAGCACCCTCACCCTGTACTGTTCCCAAAACGAGGGGGCGAACCTCCGCGCCAACACTTTTTGACTAAAACCGCCTTATATGGACGTTTCCTGATAGCTCGGTTTAAACACGTACATGCGTAATATCGGATAAACAAAAAACGAGACTCCAAGAGCGGTAAAAATCTCAATAGGAACAAACGCAGTGAGCACGTAGTGCGCAAGCACAAAGCCCAACAACAACGAGACAACACCTGCCCAATTCACAATCTCAGCCCCGTACCGTTCGGTATCCTGATGTCCAAGCCGTGGTCTAACGAAAAAGTAATCGGCCAGCATAATTCCAGCGAAACACGTCGTGAGTACTCCCAGGATCACCAGAAACGAATTGAACCAAGTTAGTATCTCGCCATACAGCAACACCAGCGATAGAAGATTTGCGAGTATCACGAACACCAACCGCCCGGGCCGCCAGGAAAAAGTCGCATCGAAGAAATTCGCGAGCGACAAAGAACTACTGTAGGTATTCAATACCTGCGCTTTACTCTGCGCCGCCACCATCAAAATCGTACCCAAGGTGCCCCCGAAAACGATAAACGCAAACGCCACCCGATCCGGATTTTCGAATGCTACTTCCCTAGCTTTTACCGCCGGCAAACCTTCTACTTCCACGTAATACTCCACCAGCTCCGGCAACCCTGCGTACATAATTGCCGCACCGATCACGATCATCAAAAAGTCCTGAGCAAGATTGCCAAGTAAAGCAGCAATACCGATATCAGACGAGCTGCGCGCATAGCGGCCGAGATCAGCATCAACCAACGCCAATGCGCCCATCGACCCAGCGAGGATGTTCATACAAAAAATGAGCTTGCCGATTTCGGTCGTTGCGCCGAGCTGTTCCGAAACATGCAGTGGAACTTGCGTACCAAAAGTCAACACGTCAAACCATGACTGCCCAGATGAAGCAATTACCGTATACATCATGTAGAACAGAACACCTAAGAAACTGATCAGCATTAGTGAGGCAACCCGTGTGACAGCGTTAAAACCGTAGGTGGTCAGCAAGATCCAGGCCGCAGTAAGGCCGGTATAAATGATAATTCGGTGGCTAAACGTGTCTTCGGCGTTGAAGTAAAACAAAAACCCCTTGTACAACAATACATTCTCGGCAGCGATGAAACCGATGATCATGAAACCGAAAATAGATGCAGTGATTAATGAACCCTTAACCCCAAAACCGTACAGACGAGACATAAGCGTACTGGCTAAGCCGCACTTGTACGCGATATGTCCAGTACCCCAACCAAGTAAAGCACCCATGAGCGTGATTAACAGACCGGCAAGTATCGCTATCTTGATACCGGCAACGAACGCGATCATGGCACCGACGAAAAGCTGGATCAGCGTCGTAACGATGCCACAAGTACTCCACGAAATATCCACCCAAGTATGCCGGTCACTGGCCGGGACGGCGTGCAGCGCGTGATCGTCGATGACCTCCTTAATGATTCGCTGAGCGGTCATTCTTCGGTTTGACTTGCCAGATGATGCCGGATGTAGATGAAGAACACGAGGGCAGTATTGGTTTTGCTACAACCCTTCCATACTCGTATGCGTAACCTTCGGAATATCCGCAGACGTTGTCTGATATACGGTGCGTTCTCTATCCTCATCGAAACCAAAGATCACGGCTCGCTCACGCTTACGCTCGAAATCGAACAGCATCGAGATTTGTAAGGGAGCAGACTCCTCGTTCCATGCCACAAGGTAAAGCTTAGGAGCCACCTTGAAAGCCTTATAGCGTTCAGTATCGGCCACACCTTTCGATGTCCCTTTATGACAAAGCCATGTTACGTAGTGCTCATTCAGATAAATATGCTCATAGATCGCGACATCGCCCGGGTATGTGACAGTGAATCGTGTGCCGGCAAGATCGGTAGCGCTTGCAAAGGGCTCAGGCTCAACCTGTGCTTCTAATATAGGGCCTTGTAAAGGCCTCATAACCACCTTTTTTCCGATGTGCTCTGGCGAATAACGTCCCAAAAATCCAGCCACCGTACCGCGATTGTCATCAATGATCAGAGCAACCGATTCGTTATCCTGGGGTTGGACCATAACAAAGACGATCCCCGCCCGAACTTCAAATGCCTGGTAAGGAACTGTCCCCCTATTGCCCTTATCCTCACCAGAAAGAACCTCCCAAGTCATCATCTGGCCATCTGCTTGAAATCGATGACGCACTCGGAAGTTGCCACTCGCAAAATCCGCCGTGATAGTTCTTCCGGCAAGACTATCGCTGGTCTTCGCACTTCTATCGATGAAATTACCGGCATTGCGCAGAAAAATCCTGCCCGCCTGTCCCGGCGTCAACACTTCATTACTTGCGAGCGTTTGTTGCGCAGTGACCACGTCCATTTTCTCGCCAGCTATGCAGGTCGCTGATATAGCACCCAACATGAGGTATGTGAAGTACCTCATCGCCTGTCGTGTAATAGAAAATTGATTCATCTCTTCACCTAGTACATCGCGTGTTACCCGTTTCAAGTGTAGCAAGACAATTCCTTGAATGTTGGTCTGTGGGGTTCGCGAACGTCAGTATATGGACTCCTCCTCGATGCAAGCACTCTGTTTGATGACATACATAGGCACGACTGCATACGTATATCCGGGCTTCTAGGTGGCATACGTTGATGCCGGGCCATAATGGTTTATTCGCGCGTCGGTGCCCAATTGCTTTCTCGTGCTTGCAGCACGTAGACGTTCACGGGTTTGACTGACGCCGGTTCGACTTATTTGCCATCATTCAGCTTACTTTGCAATCGATAGTTGGTTTCTCTGTCTACGGTTATGCAACTGCAAACTCTGGATCGTAGTCTGATCCATCTCGCATCATTGCCCAGGCCATACGGACTGTTTTGTTCGCTAACGCGACGGCCGCAACGTTAAGATGCCGTCGGATTGACAAGTCAATCATCCATCGACCTAATCGATCCTCCTTGTGCTTTGCGTGCCAAATTGTGGAGCGCGCCCCATGGACCAAGAGACTACGCAGGTAAACATCACCGCGTTTACTGATACCCAACAACCGCTCTTTTCCGCCTGAGCTGTGTTGTCTGGGCGTCAGCCCAAGCGCAGCTGCCGAACAGGGGCATGCCAAAGCCCAGTACAATCTGGGTTTGATGTACGCCATGGGAGAAGGTGTTCTTCAGGACTATGTTGTGGCGCACATGTGGTTCAATCTTTCTGCAGCACAAGGATATGAGGATGAGGATGCAGTTGGGAACAGAGATCTCGTTGCAAAAAAATGACCCCGTCCCAAATAGAAAAGGCTCAAGACTTAGCCCGAGAGTGCGTGAAGAAGGATTACAAAAACTGCTAAGCAGCTTTACAAACTTCCAAGCCTCAAAATATCTCTCACGATCTATCTATATGGGGGATCCCCCCATGGCCTCCTACCGAGGGGTTTTTGGGAAAAAGTATGTACTACAAAATCTACTACATCTGTACTACATTCTGGCACGGTATGCTTTTAACTAATTGATAAATAATAACTAAAAATGTTTGGCGGAGAGGGAGGGATTCGAACCCTCGAAGGGCGCTAGCCCTTGCTGGTTTTCAAGACCAGTGCATTCGACCACTCTGCCACCTCTCCGGGTGTGAATAAGCGTTACAGGGCTCATTAATCAGCGGCCGAATGTGGGTCGACCGGGCCCCAAGTCGGGAAGGATAAACCATCCGCCGGATGCTGGAAATCACGATGTACTACAACGCTTTAATAATCTAAACATATGATCTTATGCCAAAGCTGCCTTGAAATTTGGTATCTGCCCCCTTAGATCATCTATAATTAAAGGAACGCAAACGAGGTAAACCCTGCTATGGCAAACGAATATAACGTCGCAACAGCATCACCAGCTGGTCTCGCAACCAACAAGGTCATCCGCAACACCTACATTTTGCTGTCGATCACGCTGCTGTTCAGCGCCGTAATGACGGGCGTGGGGATGGCCATCAAACTCAGTTTCGGTGCTTCGCTCGGCTGTTCCATCGGTGCACTTGGACTCCTCTGGTTTGTGCTGCCGCGCACCGCAAATAGCTCGGCCGGTCTCGGTGTAGTCTTTGCAATCACCGGCCTACTCGGACTTGGATTGGGTCCCACCATCACGTACTACCTTAGTATGCCTAACGGGGCTGAATTGGTGATGACCGCGATGGGCGGCACCGGCGCTATTTTCCTCGGTTTATCGAGCTACGCGCTGACCACCCGCAAAGATTTCAGCTTCATGGGCGGATTCCTGGTTGTCGGGTTGGTAGTCGCGATAGTCGCGATGATCGCGAATATTTTCCTCGGAATACCGGCGTTATCACTGGCAGTCTCTGCGGTTGTGGTCATGCTGATGAGTGGTTATATCCTTTACTACACCAGTAGCATGATCCACGATGGGCAGGCCAATTATCTGATGATCACTATCGGCTTGTACGTTGCTCTCCTCAATATGTTTACGAGCCTGTTGCACCTACTCAACTTCGCTGACGACTGAGCGCTTCCACGTCGTGATCCAGCTGGTCACCTTGACCGGCTGGATCCCTTCACCATAACCGCAATGTCCCAGAGCACCTGGATCACTGTTGGATCGGTAATCCTCGGATTGATGATGCTCGCGTTCCTCATACCCCGAGCTAAGGACATGTTTGAGAACTCCCGGAAGGTGGAGCCGGGAGAATGGCAGGGGGTACTTTTACCGATTTTGGTCGTTGTAGGGTTTATTCTGTTTTTAATGTGGGTTATTTAACGCGCTGGTACCCTATCCCCATCCTAAGGCAAGGGGAAACTCTTCATTTAAGATTTCTCTTGCGTAGGAATCTCTTTTAATCCACCAAGATAGGGCTGTAACACTTGCGGGATTGCGATGCTGCCGTCGGCACGTTGGTAATTTTCCATTATTGCAATCAACGCACGACCTACGGCAACGCCAGAACCGTTTAATGTGTGGAGCAATTCGGGTTTCCCGGTTACAGGGTTCCGCCAACGAGCGAGCATCCGTCTCGCTTGAAAAGATTCGAAGTTGCTGCATGAGGAAATCTCTCGATAGCGCTCCTGGCTAGGAAGCCAAACTTCAAGATCGTACGTTTTGGCCGCTGAAAACCCCAGATCTCCGGTACACAAGTTTACGACACGGTAGGGTAACCCCAAGCGCCGCAGGATCGTTTCCGCGTGACCAGTGAGTGTTTCTAGAGCGTCATAGGAATCTTTCGGCCTCACCAATTGAACCATTTCTACTTTTTCAAACTGGTGTTGGCGGATCATACCGCGCGTGTCTTTGCCGTAGGAACCCGCTTCGCTACGAAAGCATGGTGTATGACAGACATAGCGACGTGGCATACTGTCCGGTTGGAGAATCTCATTTCGGGCCATATTGGTGACCGGCACCTCGGCCGTAGGAATCAGGTAAAAACCGTACTCCGGGATCCCAAACAAATCCTCTTCGAATTTCGGAAGCTGGCCAGTGCCACGCATGCTGTCGGCATTTGCCATGAAGGGCACATATACTTCAGTGTAACCGTGCTCATTGGTATGCACATCCAACATGAACTGGATTAGCCCGCGCTGGAGACGCGCCAAGGATCCGCTCAAAACGACAAAGCGGGAGCCTGCAATCTTTACACCCAATTCAAAATCCATGCCACCTTGGCCTGCACCGAGATCAACATGATCTTTCGGCGTAAAATCGAACCTTGGTATCTCGCCCCAGCGGCGTTGTTCTTCATTGGCCGATTCGTCCTCACCATCTGGGACCGATGGGTGAGGCAAGTTAGGCAGCCCCAAGCCGAAGGCATCCATTTTTGCCTGCACTGCCTCCAATTCCATCTCGCACGTTTTCAATTCGTTGCCCAAGTCAGCTATCGCTTGTTTCCGCGGTTCAATATCCTCCCCAGCCGCTTTGGCTTTACCGATTGCTTTCGATTCGGTATTTCGACGGCCCCGCAAAGCCTCGGTCTGAACCTGTAGGCGTTTTCGTTCACCTTCTAGTTCTCGGAACGCGCCCACATCGAGTTCCACGCCGCGCCGCGCAAGACCATTTACAACCTCGTCAAGCTGACTGCGCAGCAATTGTGGATCAAGCATTGCCTACACTCCGCACCGGTGTTTCACAACTGACGACCCAGAAGTAATCCGGCCCAACATACCGCGAGACAGAGGCAGACACTCAAAACCAGATTCAGACCGGCTTTGAAGACATTGCCAGCTTCTATCAAATGCAACGTCTCAATGGAGAAAGTTGAAAAAGTAGTGAACGCACCAAGCACACCGACTAGCAGCAATCCACGGAGCTCTGCCGATCCCTCCATCCGCTCAACCAGTAGCGCGTAACCGATGCCAATCAGCAACGAGCCCAGAATGTTAACTAACAACGTGCCGTAGGGAAAATCCGAACCAAACATGCGGTGCGCCACCGCTGACACCCAAAACCGGAGAACGGAACCAGCCGCCCCGCCAGCCGCTATTGCCAAGATGCGCACCATCACCTCATGCTACCCCGTACCTGAACTCGTGCGCGCGTCCCCGAAGGCCGCTTCATCTAAAGCGCGTAAGCGCGCAAGTTTCTCACCGATCTTGATTTCCATCCCACGGTTTACCGGACGGTAGTACTGTTGCTCACCAAGTTCGGGTGGAAAGTAGGTTTCGCCAGCCGCATAGGCATCATTTTCATCGTGCGCATATCGATAGTCAGTGCCGTGCCCTAGCTCTTTCGCCAGATTCGTCGGCGCATTGCGCAGGTGAGGCGGCACGCCAAGAGATCCACCTTCACTGGCATCGCGCTGCGCGGCACCGAATGCTTTATACACCGCATTGCTCTTCGGAGCGCAGGCAAGAAAAGCGGCCGCCTGCGCAAGCGCCAACTCTCCCTCAGGGGTCCCTAGACGCTCGAAAACATTCCAAGCATCGAGCGCGATCGTTAATGCGCGGGGATCAGCGTTACCAATATCCTCGGACGCGATCCTTACCAATCGACGGGCGATGTAAAGCGGATCGCAACCTCCGTCCAACATCCGCGCGCACCAGTAAAGGGCGGCATCCGGTGCCGATCCGCGAATCGATTTGTGCAACGCCGAGATTTGGTCGTAGAAGTCATCTCCGGATTTGTCGAACCGGCGCACGCCACCGCCTGACAACACTTCGTCGATTAATTCAACGTCGATGTTCCGACCGTCGGCCAATTCGTTCGCAAGCTCTAACAGATTGATAGCCCGCCGCGCATCGCCATCCGCCGCACGCGCAAGGCTCCTCCTTGCGACATCGTCAAGCACGGTCCTAGCGACAGGGGATTCATCATTTAACGTCGCTACAGCCCGTACAAGAATGACTTCAATCTCCCTCTCCTCGAGGCTCTTCAGCGGGTAAACCCTGAGCCGCGACAGCAGCGCGTTGTTCAACTCAAAGGAAGGGTTTTCGGTAGTCGCACCAATGAACACAATGGTGCCATCTTCGATATGCGGCAGAAATGAATCCTGCTGCGCTTTGTTGAAGCGGTGAACTTCATCGACGAACAGTATCGTCCCTCGTTTGTAGGCCTGCCGAGTAGCCCGCGCCGACTCAACTGCCGCGCGCACGTCCTTTACACCACTCAACACTGCCGACATCGTGACAAGTTCGTGTTCTGAACGCTCAGCCAATAATTTTGCAATAGTGGTCTTGCCGGTACCCGGAGGGCCCCAGAACACCATCGAATGTGGCATGCCACTTTGCAGGGCACGCGTTAGCGGCTTACCTGCGGAAAGTACGTGCTTTTGGCCAATGAGATCCCCGATCTCGTTTGGCCGCATGCGATCCGCCAACGGTCGAAACTCACCGGCATCACCCCGCTCGGTAGACTCATCATTCACCGAAAAACGCCTCGACAACATCGACACCTGGGGGCGGTTTAAATTCAAACAGTCCGGATGGGAGAACTGAGTCCCGCTCCTCCTCAGAGAACTGCAATCTAGTTGTCTGACCAAGTTTGTCCTGTAATTCCATGATACGGAGGCCCTCAGCATCGAAACCGAGACGGATGTCGGCATACTGGCTTTCTGATTGTCTCGGCGTGAGTGACAGCCAGTCAAATTCGCTATGTCGTCCCAGCTCCTCAAGGTCGAAGTGAAGCGCCACATTCTCACTACTTCCGAGCAGCAGCATAGGCGTGTTTTCCGGTGAGTTATTCAGGAAACCGTGCGTTACCTGATCCAGATCTTGCTCATAAATCCAGAGTTCCCCGCCGTTTGAAATGATGGACTGCCTATAGGGCAGGGAATAATCCCAGCGGAACTGATCCGGACGAGCAAAATACACCTTGCCGTCCGAGATCTCTGGATCACTGCCTCCATGAACGATTTGGATAAAATTCGCCTTAAGAGTGGCGAAGCCACTCACATATTGCTCGAATGCATCGCGGCCCGGACCGGCTTCAGCGGGAAAGCAGATCAGCGCAAGCAGGAGGAATGAAGCGAGATTCGCGGAATTCATGGGCCAAGATCATGCCACATCTTTCGTCAGTTCGTCGGCCCCAAAACTCTGCTGTTCTGAACCCCAGACCTGCCGACTGTTCCGCAAGAATAGGATCTTAGCGGAAATAACGGTCACTCTTTCGGTGGAGCTGGCGCCAAAACTTCGCGTGAACCGTTTGACTGCAGTTCACCGACGACACCGGTCCGCTCCATTTCTTCAATCATCCGAGCGGCACGGTTGTAACCGATTTTAAGGCGGCGCTGGACCCCAGAGACTGAGGCTCGGCGAGTTTCCGTGACGATCCGTACCGCCTGATCATAGAGTTCGTCAACCTCAGCATCAGGGTCTCCCATTCCCAGTATCGGCGCGCTGTCCCCTTCGACCGGTCCACTTAAGACCTCTTCAATGTAGCTAGGTTCACCGCGAGCTTTCAGATTGTCGACCACCTTATGAACCTCCTGGTCAGACACGAAGGCACCATGGACACGGACGGGGATCCCCGTACCAGAAGGCAGATATAGCATATCGCCATGGCCCAACAAATTTTCAGCACCGATCTGATCGAGGATGGTGCGCGAATCAACCCGTGAAGAGACCTGAAACGCGATCCTGCAGGGGATATTTGCCTTGATAAGGCCGGTGATCACATCAACTGAAGGCCTCTGGGTAGCCAGGATTAAATGGATGCCGGCCGCTCGCGCTTTTTGCGCCAGCCGCGCAATAAGTCCCTCCACTTTCTTACCGGTGGTCATCATCATATCCGCGAGCTCATCAACCACGACAACAATCTGTGGCAATGACGTCAGTGCTGGCGGCTCATCTCCGTCGGCTACAGATTGGTACATAGGATCGAGGATAGGCTCATTCCCTGCCTCTGCCTCAGTAATCTTACGGTTGTACCCGGTGATGTTACGCACCCCGAGCATCGACATAAGGCGGTATCGCCGTTCCATCTCGGCGACACACCAGCGTAGGGCATTCGCTGCCTCTTTCATGTCTGTAACCACCGGCGCAAGCAACGGTGGGATACCGTCATAGACCGACAGTTCCAGCATCTTCGGATCGATCATGATTAACCGCACATCCTGCGCAGTCGCTTTGTACAGCAGGCTCAAAATCATCGCGTTCAATGCGACCGACTTACCTGCTCCAGTGGTTCCCGCAACCAGCAGATGCGGCATGCGAGCGAGATCAACAACCACCGGACTGCCACCGATGTCCTTGCCTAAAGCAAGGCTCAGGGAAGATCCACTTCCCTCGTACTCACGCGAATTCAAGATTTCACTTAAATTGACCATCTCCCGTCTTTCATTCGGGATCTCAAGCCCAATCACCGATTTGCCTGGGATTACCTCAACCACTCGAACACTGATAGTAGACAACGATCGGGCCAAATCTTTCGACAAGTTAGTGATCCGGCTAGCTTTCAAACCCGGCGCCGGGCGTAATTCAAAACGCGTGATCACCGGGCCCGGATGCACCGCCACAACCTCGACATCCACCCCGAAATCCTTGAGCTTAAGCTCAACCTGGCGGGATATCGCCTCTAACACTTCATTAGAATAACCGCCATCACCGAGCAGCGGTTGATCGAGTAAATTTAACGGCGGCAGCGCGGTATTCGGCGGGTCGTCGAACAGAATCTTCTGTCTCTCCTTCTCCGCCCGATCGCTAACTTCGACCACAAGCGGCGGCGTTTCTATGACCGGTTTTGGCCGCGCGTCCACCCGCAACTTCTCTACTCTGACGGCTCTTTCGCGTTCGCGGCGCGCTTGCCGGCCTTTGATATAGTCAAGGCCTTTACTGGCAAAACGTCTCAAAAGTGTTATCGCGCGCAATGTATAGTCGCCAACGGTATCGGTCACCAACAACCAGGACAAGCCTGTGAACAAGGTGATCCCCGTGAGAAACAGCGACAACATGAGCAACGTTCCGCCGATGGGATTAAAAATGGAGACAAACAACTTGCCTGTTACATCCCCAACGATGCCGCCCGCATCCTGTGGAAGGTACGCATTGCCACGCATATGCGCCCATGCTAGACCGCAACCCAAAATTAACGTCATCAAGAAACCAACGCCGCGAGTAGTGAGATAGAAATAGTCAACGGGATGCGCCTTATCTCGACCTCGATATACAAAGAGCGCCAACGACGCGATCATTAGCGGGAAAAGATAGGCCAAATAGCCGAATAGGTGCAGTAGGATGTCGGCCGACCATGCGCCGGCTAGCCCACCTTTGTTGTAGATAAATTCGCTATTGACGGCACGCGTCCAGCCGGGATCGGCGGGATGATGACTACCGATGGCAAGCAATAAAAACAAGGCTAACGCGCCAAGCAGGATAAAAGCACCCTCTTTCAATCGCCGCAGAATGTGCCCGGCAATATCTATGGTGCCCCCGTCCTTTCTGATAGCTTGCGCCACCATATCTAAACCTAATTATCTAAAGTTTATATAAGATACTGTATTTTAATAGATAATGCTATGAGGCTTTTACTCCAAAAGCGATGTTCATGGCAACCAACCCTTTCACGTTATCATAGCCTCACATGACCGTCGCCAGCCTACCTTCGAAATGACCGGTGCGCCAGGCTACGGCTGCGAAACTGCACCGAGATGATCCTTCAGTTTTTTTCCGATATTCATCTCGAATTCGGTCCTATGGCAATGCCGGAGACCGAAGCTGATGTGATCGTCGCCGCCGGAGATATCGGTATCGGTGCCGACGCGCTACCGTGGCTCGCGGCCGCCCATAAACCAGTTATTTACATTGCTGGAAACCACGAATTTTATACCAAGGATATGATGCGAACGGTTAGAACGCTAGCGACGAAAACCAAAGGCACCAACATAAAGTTTCTGAACAACACCAGCACCCACATCGACGGCGTTCGTTTCCTCGGCTCTACGCTGTGGACCGACTTTGACCACGGTGATCTAAAATTAATGGCACGCGCCTCCAAGAGCATGAACGATTACTCGCAGATCCGCTACGGTAAAACGGCACTCAAAGCATCCCAGGTCCTACACGCCCATTTGCGTTCGAAGAAATGGTTAGCTAACGAGATAAACAAACCATTCAACGGCAAAACCGTGGTAGTCACTCACCATGCGCCGACAGTAAAAAGCTGGAAGGAATCGGATCCGGTGGAATTTAAGCATTCATACTGCAGCGATCTGACGGAGATGTTCGACTCTTCAAAGATTAAGCTGTGGATCCACGGTCATATCCACCGTGTCTCAGACTATGAAACCAACGGCGTACGGGTGCTGTGTAATCCGCGTGGTTATTGCGGCCACCAGCGTATCCGCGGTTTCGATGCCGCCAAAACCATCAAGATTTAAGCTTGTGCTAAGATGCGCCACCCCTGATTACTGCATTCTCAATACATGGCCAAGAAACATACCTACAAGATAATTTTCCACAATCAAGGAAAGGTTTACGAGGTATTCGCACGTGAAGTTCACCAAAGTGCGATGTACGCGTTCGTGGAAGTAGAAAAATTGCTCTTCGGCGAGCGCTCCACGGTAGTGGTGGACCCATCGGAGGAGAACCTCAAATCCGAATTCGAAGGCGTGAGCCGGGTGTACATCCCGATTCATTCGGTTATTCGCATCGATGAAGTCGAAAAAGAAGGACACGCCAAAATTACCAGTAGTAATGGCGATGCCAATGTCACGCCCTTTCCGGTTTATACGCCATCGGAGAATAAGACGTCGTAAGTTGGTCCTTCGCGGGAAGGATGAAGGTAGATGGAAATCCGCACCATTACATCGCTGGGCGAGATTGACGCCCGCGAATGGAACCAGCTTGCGCCGGACGACTATCCTTTCTTAACCCACCAATTCCTAACAGCGCTAGAGGACTTCGATTGCCTGGAGCCACATGGCTGGCAGACTTTGCATCTGCTACTCGAAGATGAAGGCAAGCTGCTTGGTGCAATGCCCACCTATCTTAAAACGAATTCGATAGGTGAGTTTGTGTTCGATTGGTCATGGGCGGATGCATACGAACGGGCGGGCGGTCGTTATTACCCGAAACTCGTTTCGGCAATCCCCTTCGTACCGTCCACGGGTTCACGCATACTGCTGAAACCTGGTAACGAAGATCGCAAAACAATACGGACCTTGCTCGCCAAAGGAGCGGTCACAGTAGCAGAACGTTTAGAGGTGTCCTCACTGCACTGCCTTTTCCCCCCTGACGACGAGCTGATTCACCTGACCGACAGCGGCATGCTCGAGCGCATCGGCTGTCAATATCACTGGCACAATGGCGGCTACGCCGATTTCGATGATTTCCTTGCGAGCCTCACCTCTAAGAAACGCAAGCAGATCCGTCGCGAACGGCGCGAAGTAGTCGCCGCGGGTATTGAAGTTGAAATATTGCATGGGGATGAAGTAAGTGCCGCACAGTGGCGTACATTCTATAATTTTTACTGCTCGACCTTCTATCGCCGTTGGGGCGAACCGCGCTTCACCTTGGCATTTTTTCAAGGCCTGTCCGAGCGTCTACCGCGTCAAACGGTATTGTTTCTCGCGCGACATAACGGTGAATATGTTGCTGGTGCCCTTGCTCTGCGTGGAACACAGACCTTATACGGTCGTCACTGGGGTTGTAGCCAGCACTTCAAACACCTGCATTTCGAGCTGTGTTACTACCAGACTATTGAGTACTGCATCAGCCGCGGTCTCAAACGTGTCGATGCCGGCGCCCAGGGTGAGCACAAAATCGCGCGCGGCTTTGTGCCTGTACGAACTTGTTCGGCACACTGGCTACGGGATATTGGCTTTCGCAAGGCGATAGCCGAGTTTCTCGAACGGGAAACCCATATGATCGAACATCAGATCGACGTCCTGGACAATCACTCACCTTACAAACAAGCTGTGTGAGGCTAGAATGTCGGGCGAACCGATTTTTTGGATCTCGGCCAACCTGATGGCCAACGAGTTCCCCGATGTTGACGAGGCGTTGGGCAGCCCAGACGGACTACTAGCGGCTGGTGGCGATCTGTCTAATGCGCGGTTGTTGGATGCTTATCAGCGCGGCATCTTTCCCTGGTACTCCGAGGGCCAGCCGATCCTCTGGTGGTCACCTAACCCCCGCTGTGTGCTTAAACCAGCGGATCTATACATATCTAGACGCCTACAGCGGCGCCTACGTACAGGAAAGTTTCGTTTTAGTTGGGACCTCGCCTTCTTGCAAACGGTAAATCAATGCGCAACAGCACGTGATGGCAAGACTGGCACATGGATCACAGGGGCAATGCGTGATGCATATTGTGACCTGCACGCCGCAGGGACGGCGCATTCAATTGAATGTTGGCATGGGGACACGCTCGTCGGCGGTGTTTACGGGGTTGCCGTCGGCAGGGTCTTTTTCGGCGAATCGATGTTCAGTGGGGTCACCGATGGTTCCAAAATGTGTCTAGTTGAATTGGCAAAGAGACTAACTGACTGGGATTACGAACTCATCGATTGCCAAGTACACAATCGGCACCTGGAAAGTCTCGGCGCAATCTGCATCCCTCGGACCAAGTTCACGGCCATGCTAAAATCGCTTTGTTTCCAGGCGCCGGCAGCCGGCGCCTGGCAGGAGGCTCGACAATGACCAAACCTGAAGGAGGATTGGACGTCACGTTCTACGCGACGCCCCCCTATCAGTGCAGTTATCTTCCTGACAAACAGGCAGTCACTTTGTTTGTCGATCCGTCACTGCCAAAATCCCAAAACGTTTATGCGAACTTGTCGAGCGCCGGATTTCGCCGCAGCGGCGAACACCTTTACCGACCCCGCTGCCTGCATTGCAGCGACTGTATCCCGGTGCGCATACCGGTGGCCGACTTCCAGACACGCCGGAATCAGCGTCGCACCTGGAACACCAATCAAGATCTGAGCGTAAGTGTGGTGAAGCCACACTTCGAGCAAGAACATTTCTATCTTTACCGTCGTTATCTTAAATCGCGCCATCGCGATGGCGGCATGGATCAGCCCACTCCACAAAGCTATCTAGATTTCCTCACGTCCACGTGGACCGAAACGCAGTTCTATGAAATGCGTTTGCGTGACCAACTAGTGGCAGTTGCAATAGTTGATCGCATGAAAGACGCACTATCCGCCGTCTACACATTCTACGAACCGACGCTGCCGCAGCGCAGCCTCGGTCGCTATGCGATACTGTTAGAAATCGAAGAAACCCGTCGTCTGGACTTGAAGTGGTTATACCTGGGCTATTGGATACGGCGCTGTCAGAACATGCGCTATAAGGATGAGTACCAACCGCTGGAGTACTATTTTGACGGCCGCTGGACGCGAAAGTGGCATGATCCAGCTACAAACATTACGACTTAAACGCTCAAGTGGCGGAAGGGAAAGTATGGCAAAGGAAGAACACATCGAGATGCAGGGCAAGGTCGTCGAGACCCTTCCCAACACCATGTTTCGTGTGGAGCTCGAAAACGGCCACCTCATCACTGCCCATATCTCCGGCAAAATGCGCAAACACTACATTCGCATTCTTACTGGCGACAGTGTGACCGTGGAAATGACGCCATATGATCTCAGCAAGGGGCGCATTATCTACCGAGAACGGTAGTTGGCTAGGGCGCTCTTTCGGTTGTCGCCACTACCAATGCCTCCTCCCCTGCTTTCCCAATCAACACCAAACCGCAAGAAAGCACTGGGAAACGCCGTATCTTCGTGCAACACACGCACCACGCGTCCCTTTTATTGCGCACATGCCACGGCCGGTTAGCTGGTGGTCATGGCCTGGCGCGCACGTTCCAAGTCCGCTAGCGTATCCACGCCTCGACCCGGGGCGCACTCTGCCACACCGACGTGAATGCAAAAGCCGTTATGGAGCACCCGCAATTGCTCCAATGCCTCAAGTCGCTCCATCTCGCAAAGTGGCAGCCGAGTGAAAGTTTGGACGAAACCCGCACGATAAGCATAAATACCGATGTGTCCGTAGTAGCCCGAGGCCGCCTCAGCCACTGGATCGTCGTCGAAGCCTCCCCGCTGCCAGGGTATCGGCGCCCGGGAAAAGTAAAGCGCGCGGCCATCGACAGTCATGACAACTTTAACCAAGTGAGTATCGAAAAGGTCGGCCGACTTTGTTAGTGGTTCGCACAGTGTCGCCATATCGGCGCCGGCTACGGCTTCTAGCAACCCTGCAACTTGCCTGATCAAAGCCGGTGGCATCTGCGGCTCATCACCCTGCACGTTAACCACGACCGTATTCGCCCCAAACTTAGCCTTGTCTATCGCCTCGGCAATCCGGTCCGTGCCGGACTGGTGACTAGGGTCAGTCATGATCACCTCAGCTCCGAAGCCGCGCGCAACTGTTTCAATGCGCTGGTCATCGGTGGCAATGAGAACTGCAGACGCGCCGCTCGCTATCGCGCGTTCATAGACATGCTGAATAATGGTTTTACCAGCGATATCACTCAACACTTTGCCAGGCAAGCGTGTGGACGCGTAACGCGCCGGTATGACGACCGTAAAAGGCATTAACTCAGGTCCTCAACTTCCTCCGAATGCAGTTGCCGCGCTTCGTCTTCCAGCATCACCGGAATGCCGTCACGGATCGGATAGGCGAGCCGCGCACTCCTCGAGATCATTTCTTGCTTTTCCTTATCATAAATTAACGGCCCCTTGGTAACCGGACAGACCAGAATTTCCAAAAGCTTGTTATCCATGTTTGATCCTCAAAAGTAAGCTCTCCAGTCGATGCACGAAAACTTCCCCCATCTGCGCACTCACTGGCAAATACCAGTGGCGCTCATCAGCAAATCGCTCGCACTTGATAGCGTCCTTCTCCGTCATAATAACCGGGAGATCATCGTCGAATGTAATATCTCGCACTGAAAACGCGTGGTGATCGGGGAACACATGACGTTTCAAGGAGAACTGATGACCACGCAGCGTCGCAAAAAAACGATCCGGCTCACCGATCCCCGTCACCGCATGCACCTCGTGTTCGGGAAACTCATCAACTTCGATCCTGCGGCTGTCGTCGGCTACACCAACTAGTGTCTCACCCACATAACGCATCGGAAATTCACCGCGAGCAGCTATCCCATACGTAACGGTAGCATCCGTATCTCGCAGGCGCGAGACCGATTCACGCAACGGTCCGGCTGGCAGCAGCAGACCATTACCAAAACGGCGTACACCGTCCACCACTACGATCTCGATGTCACGCGCCAGTCCGTAATGCTGCAAGCCATCGTCGCTTATCACAATATCGCACTGGTGATATTTGAGTAGACCTTCCACTGCCGCCGCCCGGTCCGCTCCAACCGCGAGCGGTACGCCGCAGCGCCGGGCAAGTAGTACCGCCTCCTCACCAACTACAATCGCATCGCTGTCAGGGCGTACCTGCTGTGGCCATTTGTCACCGATTCCGCCGTACCCTCGGCTGACGATTCCCGGACGCCAACCGTTATCACGAAGAAAACCGGACAACCAT
>CAZBOQ010000050.1:0-4756 GCA_964493555.1 uncultured Gammaproteobacteria bacterium
TCGGCGAATACTTTCGTTGCCATAGGACGTGGCCAACCACCGACATCCCCCAGTCGCTTTCGCTTGTACAGCGCGCAGCCAGAAGATTGAGGTCTTGCTCCCTTTTGAAAGAGAGGAGAACCGGCTGTGTCGCATGCCGCAAGCGTCGAGGAATACGAAGGCGTCGAGCCCTCCATGGTTGTGCCCAATCCGGTCGAAAGACAATTCGAGGATCTCTATCGGACTAAACTCACCGGTGCGCACTGAAGCGAACCGGCCAATTCACATGTGTTTCGGCAGTGTAGTGAAATCTTCGGTTACGCCTCCCGGCCAGCTGCGCTAGGATCGGCGCCATGGCGATTCCGGGGGATGTCATGGTCGTAGGATTTGACGCGAGTCGGCTATAGCAGATCTGCCTTGGAAGACAGCGGAGCACTTATGTTTTATTGTTTTTGCGAACACTTGAGTGATAGGGGTATCCGAGATGGTGGGGTCGGCATTGATGTCTACAATTAAGCCGCCTGATTGTCATAAGCAACCGCTTTGCGGCTGCGTCAAGTTTTGCCGCTTTGCCAAGAACGGTACGGGTCTTCGAAGTGCTGGCGAGTATCTTGACGACATTGCCGGTGATGGGCGCCGAGTTTTCATTGACGGTGCCGCTGTTGAGGATGTTACCGAGCACGCAGCGTTCTCTGCGGCCGCCCATTCGATAGCCTCGTTGTTCGACATCGCATCGGTTCCCGAGAATCGAACGCTGATGACTTTTGCCTCTCCCGTTACCGGTGAGCCGGTTAACCGGATCTGGCAATTACCACGTTCCAATGACGATCTCGTTGCGCGCCGCAAAGCAATAGCCCACTGGTCGGACACGACACTGGGATTCATGGGGCGTAGTCCCGATCACGTCGCCAGCTTTTATGTCGGGTTCAACGCCGCATTAGAGGTGTTTGAGCGAGGCGGATCGCAATTTGCCAGCAATGTCGAACGATTTTACGAATTTCTGCGCGATCACGATCTGTATATCACCTATACGATAGTGCCTCCTCAGATCGACCGCGCCAAGCCGGCGCACCAGCAGGATCCCCCGGATTCATACGCCGGCGTCGTGGAGGAGCGTGACGATGGCATCATCATACGTGGCGGACAGATGCTTGGTACGGGTGCTGTGTTTTCGGATTACGTGCACTTGAGCACTATCCATCCGATGCGGCCGGGAGATGAGAACTACGCGATTTCGGTCGCCATACCATGCAACGCGCCCGGCGTAAAAATATTCTCCCGCCGCTCCTATGCTCAAGCTGCCAACAGTACTTTCGACTATCCACTGGCGAGCCGCTTCGACGAGACCGACTCTTTGTTGGTCTACGATAATGTATTCGTGCCCTGGGAGCGCGTATTCGTTTATAAAAATATCGAACTAGCCCGTGCCCAGTGGTTTGAAACACCAGCACACATTTTCGGCAACAATCAAGCGCAGATCCGTTTCGCCAGCAAGCTTAAATTCCTCGTAGGTCTGGTGCACCGGGTGGCGGAGATGAATGGTGTTGGCGCCTTGCCGCCAGTACAAGGACAGCTCGCTGAGCTTGCCACCTATGCGGCAATGCAGGAAGGTCTCATTTATGCGCAGGAAGCACGTGCAACCGCTAATGCTAACGGTTATTTCGTTCCCAACGCACAAGAGCACTATGCCAACATGAATCTGCAATCCGAAATCTATCCGAAAATGCTCGATATCATGCGCGAGCTTTGCGGCGGCGGACTTATCCAGTTGCCATCCTCAGTGGAGGATTTCGAGAACCCTGAAATCGCAGCAGACATCTCCCGCTACGTACATTCACCAGGATACCCGGCCGATCAGCGGGTAAAATTGTTGAAGCTCGCATGGGATGCGATTGGCTCGGAGTTTGCTGGTCGGCATCAGCAGTACGAGAAGTTTTATGCTGGGGCACCCTTTATTGTAAAAACGCACATGTATCGTAGTTACGACTTCGCGTCCGCAGGCCGGTTGGTTGATGAGGCCTTGAGCGGTTACGACATGAACGGCATTATCGAAACCGGCAGTAGTTAGCATACGAGGAGTTGTCTATGCGTCTGGCAGTCCCCGATCTCATTTCTAATTCATATTTCCCCGCGATCGCGGCTTGTGAGCTGGGTTTCGCCGAAGCGGAAGGGTTGGCGCTCAGCCATGAGTTGATTTTTCCGGTGACCAAAACCATGCAGGCGTTGCGTGATGGTGAACTGGATTTTGTGGCCGGTTCCGCACATTCAACCTTAACGGCGTTTCCTGAGTGGCAGGGGGCGAAAATCGTTGTCGCGCTGGCGCAGGGCATGTATTGGATGTTGGTGTTAAGAGCCGATCTCGAGGTCGAACGCGGAGATATCGAGGCGATAAAGGGGTTGCGAATTGGGGCCGCGCCGGGCGTGGATCTCGGATTGCGAGGACTACTGCTTGAAGCGGGCATCGATCCCGAGCGCGACGAGGTCGCGATCGGCCCTGTACCGGGCGCGACTGAGCAGGGCGTGTCTTTTGGTGTCACCGCTGCGAAGGCATTGGAAGCAGGCAAGCTCGATGGGTTTTGGGCTAACGCCATGGGTGCAGAAGTCGCGGTGCGGAGCGGCGTCGGTCAAATAGTGCTCGATGTGCGGCGTGGCGACGGACCGAGTGGTGCGTGGCATTACACGTTTCCAGCGCTGGTAACGACGGACGCACTGATAGCGCGCGAACCCGACGCCGTGGCGGCGGCGGTGCGCGCGATCATAAACACGCAACGCGCACTGAGTGCCGATCCTGGTTTAGCTACGCAAGTTGGAGAGCGCCTGTTCCCAGCCCAGGAGGCTGGTTTGATTGCCGACCTGATCGAACGTGATCTGCCGTTCTACGACCCGCTGATCTCGCCCACGGTCGTTACCAGGATGAATGAATTCGCCGTGGGCATCGGCCTGTCCGCAGGCGACTGTGCCTATGAGCAGGTGGTGGCGACACAGTTCAGCGATTTGTGGGAAGCTTGAGCAGCTCCGGGATTGGAACCGTCGCCTATGCGGGCGGCTTTAAGGTCGCTAAGTCCGAGGCCACGATTTTCGCAGGCTAACGCCTGTTCCTACGGTTATCGTGGTTGCGATCCTGCGCTTAGTTAGGCAGTTGCACCGAGCACGTCAGCGGTGTGCGGTGATTCCGGCATGGGTGATGGCCAATCGATGACGGCGTTCCGGATCGACGGTCTTTTGTAGCATCTGTATGCGTATTCGCGAACGCGCGGATAGTTGTCCCAGAGAGAAGCGTGACCCAGCCAATGAATGCGAAATAAGCTTACCCCCCAGACTGCATCAGCCAGCGTGAAGTCGCTGCCGCAGATCCATTCATCATCTGGCTGGGCGAGCTGTGCATCCAGGTCGGCAATTAATCCTTCGAATTCCCGGATGATGCCGGCCGTAAACTGTGTATCCCGGTAGATCTTTTTGCCTGCCAACTCCTTGGATATCTTGGCTTTATACGCCCTAACCAACGTCTCATCGTCTTCGTTTTGATCGATAAGCTGGTTTAGAGCGCCGACCTTGACGTCATAGACATCTTCCATCGTGTGTTTTATGAAATCCGGTCGCGGATCATTTTTATGAAACGCGTACAGTATGCCTGGGTGTGGCGTGCCATCGACGATTGTTACCTGGCGCATCACTGCTTCAGCCTGAACCGGGTTTTCGGGAATGAGTCTGATCGGAGCAGGAATCTCACTATCTATGTACTTCATTATTTCCAGTGAATCGACTACGCCTCTGTGCTTTTCATTGTCAATCAAAAGTGGGACAACACAGGCATCAAACCCCTCCGTGTTGACGGCAGTGCGCAGTGTGTGTTCCCGTGCAAGGTTTCCCATCAAACCCTGGGTATCTGCGGCGTGCATTCGCAACCGTACGTATCCCGGCCGGTAGTTCTCCGCGGGAGTGAATGTTTCGGAGTAGATCCCTTTCTGCGCGAGGATGCTGAGCTCATGAGACATATAGGAAACACCTTTCTCAGCGAGCACTACCCGCACCTTGTTTGAACACATGGAAAGACCGGCATGGAACAACTCCATCCGTGGTTGCGCATCCGCCGCACCGTTTATAACGTTGCTACGTTTCGGGTCGTCTTGCTCATTGCGGGCGGTTGCTAACAGGTTATCGAAAGTATTGTTTAGGCTCACTTTTTCTCCGATCTCTTAATTTCCGGGAATGGCCGTGGTGTTTTTAATCTTAGCCCCTTAATATCGGCACGTACAGGAACGCAGCGCGCCCGGGGGAAATAAATGCAGAGCTTTGAGATCCGCACGATCGCCGATGGACTGGTTTTCGGTGAAGGCCCGCGGTGGCGTGACGGCAGGCTTTGGGTCTCCGACATGTACGGCCGGCGGATCGTAGCGGTGGATCTGGACGGTAACATTGAAGAGATCGTCAAGATACCGGGCCGTCCTTCAGGTTTGGGGTGGTTGCCCGACGGCCGCTTACTGGTCGTCTCGATGGAAGATGCAGTGGTGTATACCTATGCCGCCGGCGAACTTGAAGCCTACGCTGACTTGTCCAGTTACTGCGGCGGACCGCCGAACGACATGGTGGTCGACAGTCAAGGGCGTGCCTATGTGGGTAACTTCGGTTTCGATATGGACGCGGGGGCGGGGCAAGCGCCCCCGGGGAAAATTGAAGTTGGAAGGGGGGAGGGTAGGGGGGGTGGAAAAAAAAAAGTAATAGAGAAAGGGGGTGTGGTAGAACCCACGGGGGGGCGCCAAATAAATTAAGGGGCGGT
>CAZBOQ010000051.1:0-11315 GCA_964493555.1 uncultured Gammaproteobacteria bacterium
AACAGCCTATCTTGCGTATTTCATGGAGCGCGCTGCGCGCTTGCAGTTGGACGCGCAAGGCGCCGGGCCGATCCAGCCGGTCGCGCCCGAACACGGACGGGTTGCCCATGATTTCTTACTTCGGCCGGAAATCGTGGGTTCTACATTTGAATATCTTGCCAGATTGGTCGGCACCGACTGAGCAGCTGCGACTCAGGGTCAAATCAGCGTACCAATTAGACGGAGTATCCGTCGTTTGCTGAGTGCCAAGGTGGTTGAGACTTGGTGGACCGGTTGCGCGGCGTTCTCCCTTCCCAGTGGGTGAATGAGTTTGTCGCAAGCATTTGAAGAACTAGATTATCGAGAGACCGTTCTGGGGGCAGTCAGCTTGCGAAGACGCATCGAACCAAAACTGAACGGTGAGATCGTCTATGAGGTAAAACTCGGTGAGGATTTTTTGATGTCCAGCCTTTTTACCGAAGCGGAAATACAGCTCGCGGGGCTCGGGCTGACTCGATTACGGAATGTCGACGCGGATGTTGTTGTCGGCGGATTAGGTTTGGGCTACACGGCCGTTGCGGTCTTGAACGAGCCGACCGTCAAGTCACTTACCGTTATTGAGCTTTTCGAGCCAGTCATCGACTGGCACCGACGGGGGCTGGTACCGAATGGCGCGATCTTGACTTCAGATCCGCGTTGCACCTTACGGCAAGGGAACTTCTTCGAGATTGTAGCGTCACCGACGACCGGTGTGCTGGGACACGCCGTGCTAGTAGACATCGACCATTCGCCGGGACATTGGCTAGCACCAGAGAATAGCGCGTTTTATTCGCAAGCCGGGCTTGCGACGATGTCAGATAAGTTACACCCTGGTGGGGTTCTGGGGATGTGGTCCAATGATCCGCCCGACCGAGGGTTCATTGCGCTGCTTGACGGGGTGTTCGATTCTGTTGAAACGCATATTGTCAGCTTTGAGAATCTCTACACCGGCGGCGAGTCCTCCAATAGTGTTTATCTGGCATACAAAAAAAGCGCTTGATTGCGAAATCTCGGATCGTCCCTGGTCAGGACTCTGACCGAGCACTGCCTTCACGATCGGGTGATAATCACAACCGAGGGGGAGATTGATATGGGGATCGTTGTCGGAACTACGGGCAGGGATGGCTATCAGCCACCACTCATACACCGGTTATTGAAACCGCGCATAACAGGTGACGAGATCAATGGACTTGGTGAACGGAAGTGGCGGCGACCGCGCTTTATATACCACTGGGTATCGAAGGCGCCGCGTATAGCTTTCTATTGGGTTCAGGCATTTTTCTATTGGCGAGATATGCGTATCCCCTATTTTCGCAAACGGCTTGACGAAGGCTTTGCCAATATGGCGAAGCCACGGACACCGATAGCCTCGCAACGCGTGGATGACACCGCGGAGAATTGGGTGCAACGGATCCGTGAATTCTCTCTCGCTAATGAGGCAGATGAAGTTGGTTTTGCTGAGTTGCAACCGGAGTGGATCTATGAGGGTTTCGAAATCAATGAAAAGTGGATAATTGTTCTCGGTGTTACCGAAGGTTACGAAGCAGTCGCCACTGCGCCGGCACACGATTCCAATAAAGAGGTGCTAGATCAGTATAACCGGGGCCATCGGGCAGCGATGAAACTTGCCGACTGGCTACGCGAACAAGGCTGGGCAGCGGAATGCCATCAAGCCTTTATTGCTTCACCTGTGGCAATGATCCCGGCTGCGATTGCTGCTGGTTTTGGTGAACTCGGAAAACACGGCTCCGTGATTAACCGCAAACACGGTCCACGCATCCGGCTGGGTTATGTCATCACCGATCTGCCCCTGATTGCAGACAAACCTGATGAACTTCACCTCGATGACTTTTGTTTAAATTGCAAACTCTGTACTCGTGAGTGCCCTCCAGATGCAATCTTCAGCGAAAAAAAGTGGGTGAGGGGTGTGGAAAAGTGGTATGTGAGTTTTGATAAATGTGTACCATATTTCAACGACACCTTCGGCTGTAATATTTGTATCAAAGTGTGCCCATTCAGCCGTCCCGGTGTATCAGCACCATTGTTCGATAAAATCAAAAAGCGCCGAGAAAAGCGGGGAGGGCAATAACTAAGAGTTGCTAGGAGGAGGCTGCAGCTGGCGATTGTCTATAGCCTCGCTTTTCGTCTTCTGAAGCGTGCTATCACGCATGTCCTTAGCAGGAACGCGCTGCTATGGGGTATCACTGGGGTCAGGTAAGCAGCGGGATCCAGATTATGTAAGGATGCGATAACGTCAATGGGCCGTTGAGGATGACCGTGACGGCAACGGGGTACACGTTATGGAATGCGCCACTGAAGTCGAGTTTCTCGTCGCCGTCTGGCGCGGTTATTCAGAACAGTTTAGACGGTCGCCCAAAGCCCGGGGTCGGTGAACAACGCGATCGAACTTATCGAGTATTGGGTCGTCGAGGAGAGGAACCTTTTTCGAGGGCCTTTACCGATATTTTCGATTATCTGTGTGCGGAAGCCTCGCTTACTCGATGGACGCTAAAGCACACAACGATCTCCGCTGTTACCAAGGGCATCGGTCCCTCTGATAGGGCTAAGGAATGCTAAGCGCCACCAGTTCGCCTGGATGTTTTGAAGCGCCAACCGCGATGACGATAAACTGACGTCCGTCCACCGCGTAACTCATCGGTAGACCGGTTTGATTTCCGGGCAATTTTAACTCGGCGAGGATCTCGCCGGTAGCCTTATCGTGGGCACGAAACATCGGTCCACCACTTTTTTGAGTCGCATATAGTCCGCCGCCTTCGCCGGCAAACAACAATGTTTTGGTAACCAACAGGCCGGCCCGTTCCGGGCGGCCTGTCCGCGGAATATCGAGCCCAGCGAGTGCTGGGTGGTTACGGACGCTGTCGTGTGCTTCACCATTGGCTACCTGCCAGACATGTTCGCCAGTGTTCATATTAATCGCGGTAATGGTTCCCCATGGGGGCTTTATCAATGGCAGGCCCTGCGGACCTTCGTCGAACATAGGGTTACCGACTGCTACAAAAGGTAGTGACGATAGCTCTGGATCCGGTGCAAGTGCCATTGGTGCTGGCCAGCTCGACGAGCCGACATAAAGGAAGCCACTTTCCGGATCGGCGGCACCGCCCGGCCAGTTGGCGCCACCACCCTGATTCGGCAACATCAAAGTGCCCTGAGTGCCGTTTTCGTAAATTAGCGACGGTGGTGTGTATAACGGACCGGTACGATAGCGGCTTAGGATGGTAACTGCTTCGGCCCGCAACGCCGGCGTGAAGTCGATCAGATCCTGCTCAGAGATTCCCTGGCGACTGAAAGGTGAGGGTCGGGTCGGAAAGGGCTGCGTTGCGGCGGTTTTCTCGCCTGGTACATCGCTTTGCGGGACCGGACGTTCTTCAATGGGCCAGACAGGTTCGCCGTTGCGGCGATCGAAAACGAAGGTGAACGCCTGTTTGGTCAGTTGCATGACTGCTGGGATTTGGCGCCCATTGACCTCGATATCGAGCAGAACAGGTGCCGTAGGAAGATCATAATCCCAGATCCCGTGATGAACGGTCTGGAAATGCCAGACACGTTTTCCAGTGCGGGCATCAAGACATACCAGACTTTGGGAGAAGAGGTTCTCGCCGAGTCGATGGCCACCATAATGATCATGCGTGGCTGCCTCGAGCGGGAGGTACACATATCCGAGGTCTGGATCAGCCGACATCGTTGTCCACACTGCCACGTTGCCTGCGGTTTTCCACTCGTCAGCTGGCCACGTTTCGTAGCCGAATTCGCCGGGATGGGGGATGGTGTGGAAAATCCAACGGCGCTCGCCGCTCCGGACATCGTATCCGCGCACGTGACCCGGTGGCATTATGGCTGATGGTGGTCCAAAACCGGCAGGTAACGCGGAACCGACTATCGCAACGTCTCCAACCACAATGGGTGGGGAGGTGGAGCCGATTGGTGTTGTCACAGGATCCAAATCCCGGTCGAGGCCGAGTTTTAGATCGACCTTTCCATCCGTACCGAATGAGACGATTGGTAAACCAGTACCGGCATCCAATGCGATCAATTGAAAACCGGGGGTTACCAGCAGCACACGCCGGTCCTCGCCTTTCTCCCAATAGGCAACGCCGCGTCCGGAGTTCTGTCTTGGGGCGTGTTCGCCGCGTTCGCCTTCATTGATCCTATAGGTCCACAATGTTTCTCCAGTCGCGGCATCGATCGCTGCAACAGCGCGTCGCTGGCCGGCGGTGACGTATAGGGTCCGGCCGATCATCAATGGTGTTGCGCGATAGTTGAACTCGGGCGTTGGTCCGAAATTGTTGGCTTTCCAGCGCCATACCATCTCGAGATCGTCGACGTTGTCGCGATCGATCAGCGCTAATGGTGAATAGCGTTGGCTGCCAGGGCCACCGCCATAGTAGCGCCATTCGCCGGGTGCGTTGTTTATCTGGTTATTCGGCTCGGTCGGCATAGCGACTTCAATGTGTGAACGCGTTGCCGTAATTTGGATTGTCGCGAGCTCGGTTTCTCTCGTGGGCAGTGCGCCTCTGCCTGTCGGAGAACCGTTCTGTTGCAAAAGGTAGGCCAGCAAACTGGAATAGGCCTTATCGGATAAACTGCCAGTGCGTCCTGGTGGCATGGTAGTCCGTAAATAACTAAATAGTGCCTGCAGCGACTTGCCGTTCCACTTGGACAGGAACGTGGCGCCGAGCAGTGGTGTACCGCCCTCAGCGCCACGTAAGTTTGTTGCGTGGCAGCTTGCACACTCCTTGCGGTAGACAACTTTGCCGCGCTCCGCCTGCCGTGCGGTGTAGACACCGTCGGCAGTCGTGGTTGCCGGGGCCGGTAGAGTAAGCAGGATCAGGAGTAGAAGACTCGTTAGTCGCACGATTAGGACTCCGTAACTTATGTGGTCTGGTAGTGTTTGTGAAATCAATGGGGGAGGGATCCTACCTTACCAGGCTGTCTCTAGACGAAGGATATGGAAGATGGCTGGCTTTCCAACGGAATGTCGTTATAGAGTCTGGCAAAAGCAGAGAGGGCAGTGGGATGCCTCGAATTGATGGCCAACGCTTGCTGGCCGACTTGAAACGGCTGCGCAGCATGGGCGCTGAGGGCACGGGTGTAGTGCGCCCGGCGTTATCGCCAATGGATATACAGGCCCGACGCTGGCTGTGTGACGAGTATGCGAAATGCGATCTCGATGCGAGCATGGACGGGTTAGGTAATGTGCTAGGCCGGTCGCGCAATCGGGGTAAGGCGCTGCTGATCGGTTCGCACTCCGACACTCAGCTTACCGGCGGTTGGTTGGATGGCGCAATGGGGGTGTTGTACGGGCTGGAAGTTGTTCGGGCGTTTACGGAGGATCCCGATACCTGCGATCTCGCCGTCGATGCGGTGGCGTGGCAGGACGAGGAGGCTCGTTTTCTCGGTTGTATGGGGAGTCGCTCTTATTGCGGCGAGATAACGCCAGAAATGCTGGTCGTCGCGCGCGACAAAGACGGCGTTATGCTCAGTGATGCGATTGAAGCTGCGGGCCTCACTAATCGTCCGCACTTCAAAGCGGATCCGAAGCGGCATATTGGTTTTCTCGAAGCTCATATAGAACAGGGACCAATTCTGGAAGATGAGGGTCTGAAGATCGGTATCGTAAGTTCCATAGTCGGCTTACGAGGGAATGTGTTTACCTTTCACGGTCGGCAGAATCATGCGGGGACTACCTCTATGGCACGGCGGCAAGACGCTGCGACGGCGTTGTACGAGATGGCGCATGCAATAAATTGTGAATTTCCTAAAGTGGCGGGCGAACGATCGGTGTGGACTATGGGGCGTGCAGTGATAATGCCGGGTGCGCCCTCCATCGTCCCCGGTTATGCCGAGCTCGAATTGCAATATCGGGATCAATCGACCAGAGTCCTGGATACAATGTCAGCAGTAGTGGAGGGCGTCATAGACAAGGTTAACGGATTGGGCGGCGCCAGCGTCGCAACGCGATCGTCGGCTATACGGATCGAGCCGGCAGAAATGGATGAGCGGCTCAAGGGACACATCCGAACCGCGGCTGAGCGCAATGCTGCCGGCAGCTGGATGGATATGCCGAGTGGGGCTTTCCACGATGCGGGCATACTCTCCTCTGTGATGCCGGCCGCAATGTTGTTCATCCCATCGATAGGGGGTATTAGCCACGACTTTGCTGAGGATAGTCATCACGAGGACATCGTGTTGGGTTGTCAGGTGTTGGCAGATGCAGCGGCTGCTATTTTGAAGGAGTCGCTAGCGTTGTGAATAATGTAAAACGTTGCAAATAAAATACGATAAGTTCAAATTCCGGTTACTCAAGCAGCGCGAAGAGCTCGAGGCGTTGGTAGCTACCGGAGCTGAAGCTGCACAACCGGTCGAACTCGACCAATCACGCGTCGGGCGGTTGTCGCGGATGGACGCGATGCAAGCTCAGGCGATGTCGATGGAGACTGGACGTCGCCGCGACATTCAATTGAGTCGGATCGAGAGCGCGCTGCAGCGCATTGACGAGGATGGTTTTGGTGATTGCGTGACCTGCGGGGAGCCGATCGAAATCAAACGATTGGAATTCGACGCCGCGGTCCTACAGTGTGTCGACTGTGCGAATATGGGTTCGGAGGTTTAGCGTCGAACATGTGAATTCGCTCGCTGCGATCGGGCGCCGAGCAATTGAGTGAAGGAGATAGTGTGGCTGATAGTGAGAATAATAACCATGGAGCTTACTGGCGGGCCAACCTGCGGCTGATGGGTGCGTTGCTGCTTATCTGGTTCTGTGTGTCGTTCGGGTTCGGGATTCTGTTGGTGGATTCGCTTAACGAGTTCTCCTTTTTCGGCTTTAAATTTGGTTTCTGGTGGGCGCAACAGGGCGCGATATTTGTCTTCGTCATTTTAATTTTCGTCTACGCGTTTTGCATGCGTCGCTTGGACAGAAAATATGGCGTCGACGATGCTCCTGCAGCTGAGTAGACGATGGACGTACAAACTCTCACCTATGTTTTTGTGGGGACGACTTTCAGTCTTTACATAGGGATCGCCATCTGGTCACGGGCCGGATCGACGCGTGATTTTTACGTTGCCGGTGGGCATGTTCATCCGGTAGCGAACGGTATGGCTACCGCAGCCGATTGGATGAGCGCGGCATCGTTTATCTCTATGGCTGGAATCATCGCTTTTATGGGTTATGACGGTACCGTTTATTTGATGGGATGGACTGGTGGCTATGTGTTGTTGGCACTGCTTTTAGCCCCTTATTTACGTAAGTTCGGCGAATTTACCGTACCGGATTTTATCGGTACACGCTATTACTCAAACGCTGCGCGAGTGGTAGCGGTAGTTAGTCTAATTGTTGTCTCGTTCACCTATGTGGCGGGACAGATGCGCGGTGTTGGTATTGTCTTTTCACAATTTTTGAACGTCGATATCAACACTGGCGTCCTGATTGGGATGGCAGTTGTTTTCATGTATGCCGTGCTCGGTGGTATGAAGGGCATCACTTATACGCAGGTGGCGCAATATTGTGTGCTGATCTTTGCCTACTTGGTGCCAGCGATTTTTATCTCTATGTTGATCACCGGTGTTCCTGTGCCGCAGATAGGTTTGGGCGCGGAAGTATTGCGCGAACCTAGCGTGGCTGTTCTGGAGAAGCTTGACAATACATTGGTGGAACTAGGATTTGCGCCATACACAGAGGGCGCAAAGTCTAAGATCGATGTTTTCTGCATCACGCTAGCATTGATGTTAGGTACTGCCGGATTGCCGCATGTCATCGTGCGGTTTTTCACCGTGCCCAGAGTATCTGATGCTAGACTTTCCGCTGGCTACGCGCTGATTTTTATTGCGTTGCTATATACGACGGCGCCGGCCGTGGCGGCGTTTGCACGTTTGAATTTTATCGACACGGTGCACAATACTGCATATCACGACGTGCCTGAGTGGTTCAAGAGTTGGGAGTCGGTTGGACTCATCGGTTGGAAGGACAAGAACTCCGATGGTGTCATTCAATACGCCCCGGGCACTCCGTTTGCCGGTAGCCCGCAGTTCACTGATAGGGTCGGGGATTTCGGCGAGCGTTGGATAACCAATGCAACGATCGAAAATGCCAATGAAGTTTATGTGGATCGAGACATTATGGTGCTAGCAAACCCGGAGATAGCGGCGTTGCCGCCTTGGGTGATCGCCTTGGTAGCGGCGGGCGGACTGGCCGCTGCGCTGTCGACCGCAGCTGGTCTGCTGCTGGTTATATCGACATCGGTATCGCACGATATTCTAAAGAAGACACTGGTGCGCGGCATCAGCGACCAGCGCGAACTGCTTTATGCGCGCATCGCCGCCGCGACCGCAATTTGCATTGCTGGTTATCTTGGTGTCAACCCACCAGGGTTTGTGGCGCAAGTGGTGGCCTTTGCCTTCGGTCTGGCTGCGGCATCTCTGTTCCCAGCGATCTTGATGGGCATTTTCAGTAAACGTATGAATAAGGAGGGCGCGATCGCTGGGATGCTTGCAGGATTGTTTTTCACGTTTTCCTATATTGTATATTTTAAGTTCGTCGTGCCGGAATCCAATAACTTAGAACATTGGTGGTGGGGGATTTCGCCGGAGGGGATCGGCAGCCTTGGTGCAGGGGTCAATTTTGCGATAGCGTACCTGGTTAGTCGTTTGACCCCGCCAGTGCCGGCAAATGTTGAACGTCTCGTAGACAACATCCGGATTCCGGCCGGCGTTGCTAGCTTCACTGAACAGCCATCGGTTTCAAGAGCTTGATTGTCTGGCTTAAATAAGTTCGCGTACAATTTAAGAGTTACGCGGAAGTTTAACTGGTCAATTGTTCCGACGGCGAAATGTTTTGGCCCATTTGCCGGTTCGGACTTCGGTGGTGTAAATCTTGCTCCTTGGGATAGAGAGACGTCATGATTAAAGTTACCGATATCGCGTATGCTCGTTTCGTCGCGCCGGACCTCGACAAAATGGAGACCTTCCTGGAAGACTTCGGTCTGGTGCGCTCGGCGCGTAGCGACGACGCCTTGTATATGCGTGCTGCCGATCCTGAACACCATGTCCATGTTACCCATCTCGGTGATACCCCTGGATTTATCGGCATGGCCTTTAACGCCACAAGCATGGAGGACTTACACGTTCTGGCGAAGATGGACGACGCCTCAGAAGTTGAGGAGATCGACGAGCCTGGTGGTGGGTACCGTGTTCGGATCACTGACCCCAATGGGCATCAGGTGGAGACCGTATTCGGCATCGATACGTTGGAACCCTTGGTAGTCAAGAACAACTTTAGGCGAAATTTTGGAACTGATCATCAACGAAAAGGTGAGTTATTGCGTCTAAGTAAAGGCCCCTGTCAGGCTAAGCGCTTGGGCCATATCGTTATCAACGTTGCAAGCTGTGCCGTTAACGATGAATTTTATAAATCGTATTTTGGATTCTTGAGCTCGGACGAGTGCTACAATCCCAATGACGCCAAAGAGCTAGTTGTCGCCTTCAATCGTTGTGATCGGGGCGAGGCGTACGTTGACCACCATACGTTACTGACGGTTAAGTCCGAGGAGCCAGGCTTTGCTCACATCGCCTTTGAGGTGGAGGACATCAACGCGATTTATCTCGGCAAGGAGCATCTGGAGGCCAGCGGCTACGAACATTCTTGGGGTATCGGGCGGCACATCCTCGGCAGCCAAATCTTCGACTATTGGTTCGATCCCTGGGGGCACCGCGTCGAACATTGGACCGACGGTGATTTGCTTAATGCCGACAGTCCGACATTCGTTACGCCTTTGAGGGAGGCACTGTCGAGTCAATGGGGTGTGACGATTGCGGACCGCCGGGCGTCGTTGCATTCGAATTACGATCCGCTGAGAGCCGGCGCGGAGTAGCTACCTATGCGATTTGGCGTCATGACGTTGTTCGATTATTACCCTGAGGACAGGAGTCCAAACGAATATTATCAGTTCCTGCTTGACGAGATGGTTTACGCCGAAGAGCTCGGATTCGATACCGCTTGGTTGGGCGAACACCACTTTTGTAATTATCTTTGTCCTTCTCCTCAGATTTTCGCGACTGCCCTTGCAGAACGGACAACGAGAATGCGGATCGGCACCTCGGTTGCTTTGTTGCCGCTACATGATCCTGTTCGCCTTGCTGAGGATTACGCTATGGTCGATGTGCTCAGCGGTGGCCGTTTTGATTTCGGTGTCAGCCGCGGCTTCCAGAAAACCGGCTACGAGGGATTTCAAATTCCCATGGAAGAGAGTCGCGAGCGATTTGCCGAAAGCATCGAGATAATTGATAAGGCTTGGAGCCAGGATCGAATTACCTATGAAGGTAAGTTCCGCGTGCTGAATGATCTGCCGGTCCGCCCGCGTCCTTCGCAAAAACCCCGACCACCGATTTGGATCGGTGCAGGACCGACTCCGGAATCTTACGAGTTTGCCGGAACGCGTGGCTACAACGTCATGCTAGCCTCGGTGTTGGCGCCCATAGAGGGATTCACACCGCACATACCGAACTATCGTGCACACCTCACTGCCAGTGGATACGACCCGAACACAGTCTCGATATCCATGGGTAATCACTGCTATGTCGGCACTTCTTCGAAGCAGGCCAAAGCGCTGTGGGAGCAACCGTATCTGCGCTATCTGCATTTCGTGGGAAACCTTATCGAAGCCAAGGACTACGATGGAACGACCCAGTTCAAGGCGTTCGAAGGGGCAAAACAGTTTTTCGAAACGGTCAAGTTCGAACAGGCGACCAGCACGATTGCGGTCTGCGGTGATGCCGAGGAGGTGATCGATCGCGTCGCTCAGGCGAAGGACTTAGTCGGCTGTACTGATTATTTTGTCATGGCGGATATTGGCGGATTACCGCGGGAAGAAGTCTGGGCATCATTGCGGCGCTTTTCCGAGAAGGTGATGCCTAAGTTTCGTTAGCCAGCGGCCGACGAAACCGTCACGAATTTTGTTCCGACAATCGGCACCTCTCCAGCGTTCCCTATTTCCCGCTTGGCATCTGTTTCCAGTGTCTCGGGGACCCGTCCCATCCGCTTGACGCCGCTATCCCCGGCCGGTAAGCGCAGGAAATTATGACCATCAATAAAGCAGCGTACGGTATGATCAGCCGATGATTCGCCGCTGTATGCCTCGTCCACGACTGTTTCACCAAACACACGCTAATTTGCGATTTGTTAACGCAGGTCTGATATTAGAGAACCGTGTAGGAACTTCAGAGCGTAGCGAAATCTAATCTGTGGACTCTGCATCGTATTAGAATGACCAGCTATTTCATTCGCC
>CAZBOQ010000052.1:0-3499 GCA_964493555.1 uncultured Gammaproteobacteria bacterium
ATCCTCGTTCGCACGGGTCATGGAGCGGCTACCGAATCCGACTGTGAAGGCTTGGATGATGTCGAAATCTACGACAATCTCGCGAGCGCCGTTGACCAGCTGCTGCGACAGCCATAGCATTCAGTCTCCTGCCCCATAAACCACGCACATACTGCTATCACTCGTCGGAGCGCGTTACCAAGCGCACAAAATCGCTATCGAATTATGCACGCTACTTACGGGACACGACCTTAGGCCGATGCGGCACTTCCGCCCTCTTTTGTTCTATGCTGGATTGTTAATAAACACGCCGCTGTTCGCGGTACTGGGGATCATACTGATGGTGGCGCCGTTTCATTGGCGTTACACCGTGGTACACCGATGGACCGACAGCACGCTGTGGTGGCTCCGTGTAACCTGTGGACTCGATTGGTCGGTAACAGGTAGAGAAAATATTCCACCTGGTCCGGGAATCATTATGTGCAAGCATCAGTCCGCATGGGAGACCATGGCCTTGCAACAAATCTTTCCGCCCCAAGTTTGGCTACTGAAACGCGAACTTCTCTGGGTTCCCTTTTTCGGTTGGGGACTCGCCTCTTTGAACCCAATCGCGATCGATCGAGGCAGCGCTCGGAAGGCGTTGCGTCAAACTGTCCAACAGGGACGCGAGCGCCTCCAGGCAGGCATCTGGGTGGTGATATTTCCCGAAGGAACACGCGTTGCGCCCGGAGAACACCGCCGCTATCAAGCAGGAGGAGGTTTACTCGCACAGGAAACGGGGTTTCCGGTAGTGCCTGTGGCCCACAACGCAGGAGCTTACTGGTCACGAAACAGTATTTATAAGCGCCCTGGTACCATAAAAATCAGCGTCGGCCCTCCTATCAATCCCGTGGGAAAAACCTCCCAGGAAATAACGCGTCTCGCCGAGCAGTGGATAGAAAAAGAATGTGCCGCGCTACTCGAGACCTCGGTACAAGCCGCCTCAGTCGAGGTCACAGCCGGAAACGCCAAGACCTAATGGAATATCTGCTGCAAGCATTGGACTCGGCTTTACGCCTAGTAATTGGTCTGGACCGCGAGGTCTATTACATCGTATGGACATCGATTGCTATTTCTGTAGTCGCCGTGTTGATGGCAACTGTATTAAGCGTGCCTCTCGGGATCATCACCGCGGTGAATGAGTTCATCGGCAAACGCCTGTTGCAGCAAACCCTGAATACGTTGATGGCTGTCCCCACCGTGGTGGTCGGCCTGCTCCTTTATGGCCTACTTAGCCGACGCGGACTGTTGGGTGAATTTGGTCTCCTGTATACCCCCAGCGCAATTATTATTGGTCAGTGCTTGTTGATCGTTCCAATCATTTGGAATCTCACCATCAACGCCGTCACCGCAATCGACTCACGCTTGCCACAAACCTGTAGAGCGCTGGGTGCGACCAAGACACAGCAGATGCTTTTGTTCTTTCGCGAGGCGCGGTTCGGTATCATGGCCGCGGTTGTTATGGGATTTGGCAGAGCACTGGGCGAGGTCGGCATCGCCATGATGCTCGGCGGTAATATAGACGGGTTTACCCGGACGATGACCACCGCGATCGCCCTGGAGACGAGTAAGGGTGAATTCGAACTTGCGCTGGCACTGGGGATCCTGCTGCTGGGGGCTGCATTTATCGTTAACGGAGCGTTGCAACGCCTGCAGAGATCCGCCGAATGACCAGCTGCTACCAGTTCGACGCCGTTCGATTTCGCCACAGTGGTCGTGAAGTACTGAACATCGGCCAACTGCGACTCGGCAGTGATCGGGTTTCAGCGGTGGTCGGCCCCAACGGTTCGGGGAAAACAACACTCCTAAACCTCCTTGCATTTCTCGAGACACCGTTCGCAGGGAATATCGACTTCTTCGGAAGGCCTAGCGCGGAACTAGAAACGATCGGCCTACGCCGACGCGTCGGGCTGGTCCAACAAAACCCGTATCTGTTACGTGGGACAGTTTTAGCTAATGTGGAGCTCGGCCTAAAGTTGCGTGGTGTCGCTAAGATCGAGCGCACCGGTCGGGCCATGGACGTACTTGAGCAACTGCGGTTGTCACTTAAGGCGCACCACCCGGTTCGCGAGCTTTCCGGGGGCGAAGCACAAAAAGTTGCTATCGCCCGTATCCTAGTGTTGGAACCCGAGGTGCTGCTACTCGATGAACCTTTTACCCATCTCGATCGCAGCGTAATCGACGAACTCGAGACACTACTACGCGCCATCCGAGACAACCGCTCGCAAACCGTGGTGTTCACCACGCACGATCAACTGCGCGCCCAAACACTTGCCGACAATATTCACAGCATTGTCGACGGCAGAGTGATTCCCGCATCGCTAGTCAATCTATTCGAGGGTAATCTGCATCCGCCAAGCCAGATATTCGACACCGGTAAACTATCGATAAACGTGCCCGAAGGCCTCCGCGCCGGCAATCGACTAGCAATAGAACCCGTCCACATTGTTCTGTCGGCAACACCACTGCAATCGACGATGCGCAATCACTTCGACGGTCGCATAACCAGCCTGGTCGCAGACAACGGCCAAATACAGGTAACCGTCGAAGCCGGCGAGCGATTTCACGCGACCATCACCCATGCGGCAATGGCCGAACTGGAGCTTACACTCGGCAAGCAGGTTTGGGTTAGCTTCAAGTCCTCAGCCGTAAAAGTCTTTTAAGATCGACGATGGTTACAGTTTCCGTGCAGTCTTCCGTTAAATGGTTGATTCACGGCGTCGCGACAGGCATTCCACTCAACCGCCAAGCAACCATATCCCCTTGGAGATGTGTTACCGCGCCGTAGCCCGAACGCGACAGGAGATGGATAGCGTCGCGCGCACGTCCGCCTCTCTCACAGTACACCACGACCTGGGCTGCGGGCGAAACTTCACTCAAGCGCGCTTCTAGTTCGGTATGCGGAATGTTAGTCGCTCCCGGTATGTGCCCACCAGCAAACTCTTCGTAGGTACGAACATCGAGCACAAAAACCGTATTGGTGCGCACACCTTCAGCTAAACGTTCGGAGAGGGTTGCAACATTGATTTCATTCGGTGAATCTTGTGCCGGCGTACATCCAGCAAGAAAGACGCAAAACAAACAAACTGTGAGCAGACAACGGATATCGCGATGATACGCTCTGTTGTCATGCGTCATTTGTCGATTCTCCCAAGTGGCGACCCGCAGCTTACGGCAAGCTATGCTGTTATCTAAGCCCGCCATAGTCGCCGCGTCAATAACCTGCCAATGCGATCAGCTATAATAAGTATTATGAAGGGAGGAATGGGAGAATTCCCCGCTACACGCATGCGTAGAATGCGCCGAGATAATTTTTCGCGGCGTCTAATGCGCGAAGCGGCATTAAGTGTGGACGATTTGATCTACCCGCTCTTCGTTATCGAGGGCGACAATGCTGACGAACCAATTACCAGCATGCCCGGCATCACCCGCTTAAGCATCGATCGCCTCGTCGAAGAGGCACGTTATGTGGCTGATCTCG